>JAIVHN010000070.1 GCA_020201015.1 Spirochaeta sp.
GTTGGGAATATCTGTAATGCTTCGCCAGCGGCAGATGCAGTATGTGCTCTCTACGTTTTGGACGCCGAGGTTGAGATTCGGGGTAAAAAGGAGCCGCGGCGCGTGCCGTTGCATGACTTTATCCAAGGCCCGGGCAAGACAATACTCAAGGATAACGAGCTGGTAACCGCGGTGTATTTGCCTGCCGGAACCGAGCCAACGGTGACAGCGTATCACAAGGTTGGCACCCGCCGAGCAAATGCGCTCTCCAAGCTCTCATTCTGCGGAGTTGCGACGCTGGAGTCGGGCAGCGTGGCACGCGTGGCTATTGCTGTTGGGGCCGTGGCTCCAACGGTGGTGAGGTCGCGTGAGGTTGAGCAACTCATTACCGGTCTACGTCTGGACGATGTGGAGTCGGGTATGGCCGATATCATGGCTGGCTATGATGACCTCATAAAGCCAATTGACGACCAACGCTCAACGGCATTGTACAGAAAACAGACTGCCCATGGTCTCATTGAGCGCTTCCTACGAAAAGAAATGAGAGGTGCATTATGAGCGGAGGTAGATCATGAGCCAAACTGATTCCCAATTTCGAGCGCTCCGGGTCTACAAGACCGAGCAAGGCATGGAATGCCGCCTTGAGCAGTTCCCCGAGGCTGATCTGCCCGCACTGGCGGATGGTGAGGTTCGCATAGCCGTTGAGTACAGTTCACTCAATTATAAAGATGCGCTTTCGGCAAACGGTGCTCCCGGTGTGACCAAAAACTATCCGCATACTCCGGGGATCGATGCAGCCGGTGCGGTGCTTGCAAGCAGCGACCCGCGCTTTACCCCAGGCGATGCAGTCGTCGTTACCGGTTTCGATTTAGGCATGAACACTGCGGGCGGGCATGGTGAGTACATACGTGTCCCAGGTGACTGGGTCCAGCATCGACCCCCCGAGCTTTCCGCGCGGGATGCAATGATCTTTGGAACGGCCGGGTTCACCGCCGCTCTTTCACTCATGGCAGTAGAGTCTGGCGGCACCCAACCTGACGACGGCATGCTTGCTGTAAGTGGCGCCAGCGGCGGAGTAGGTTCCCTGAGTGTAGCGCTTGCCGATGAGGCTGGATGGCGGGTGAGTGCGGGCTCCGGAAAATCGAGTGCCGTCTATAGCCTGATTCAGATCGGCGCGGCCGAGGTAGTAGCACGTGAGGATTTTTCCAACGGCGCACAAAAGCCGTTGCTGCCAGCCCGGTTTGCTGGCGCAATAGACACGGTTGGTGGGGAGACGCTTGGCGCCCTCTGCAAGGCTTTGCTTCCTCGCGGTGTCGTTGCAGCTTGTGGGCTTGTGAGTGGTACCGATGTTCCGGTATCGGTCTTTCCCTTCATTCTCCGTGGGGTTTCAATACAGGGTATAGATTCACAGAGTTACCCTGCTGAGCTGCGTGCTGCTGTCTGGCAACGGCTTGCAAAGTCGGGAGTGCCGCGCCAGCTCCAAGAGGCCGGAATGGTGACCGAGATAACTCTTGAGGAGCTTGAGCCGTTCTTTGAGCACATTCTGGGGGCCAGGGTAAGCGGTCGGGTTATAGTCCGGGTGCTCGGGTCGCCTGAAGCGGCAGGTGACGAAGAGTAAGCGGCAGAGGATTAGGTCCCGCCGTCACGGAAGTCGGGTTTGATGTCCAGAGCCTCTTCGTACTGTTCCTCACTTAGGCGGTTTCGTCGCACCATACTTGCCAAGTACTGCTCCTTGCGCTCCAGCCACCACGCAAATACCTCGCCGTGTTCAAACTGTTGATGATATCGTTTAGGGCTTGGGAGAATACTGGCTAGCCAGACCGCTTCGGTGACATCGAGCTCGTTAGGGGTCTTCTCAAAGTAGTGCTGCGTCGCTTCATAGATGCCAAACACTTCCGGGCCAAACTCAACAATGTTCAGGTATAACTCCAGCATGCGCTCTTTCGGGAGCTCCATTACTTCCTCGACGAGAAAGACTAAAAATGCTTCCTGGAACTTGCGTGCTGCAACGCGGTCATGGTTCAGATACAGGTTCTTCATAAGCTGCATGCTTATGGTACTGGCACCCGCGACAACCCGGCCTTCCGCTATATTAAGCTCAAATGCCCGTTTTAGTGCAGGCCAGTCAAAACCGTGGTGGGCAAAAAACCAGCTGTCCTCGCCCGACAATACAGCGCGCGGAATCCAGTGCGCCATCTCTTCAAGTCTGACGTACGGGGTAGCAGCTGAGGAGGTGGGCTGGGGGCGGCCTGATGGCTGGTGCTCCGCTTTCGGAGACTCGGGCAGATGCTCGAACCATGCGGCCCGGCGGGGTTCCTGCTTAACCTCCTGCGGTGTCATACCGGAGTTCGTACGCATCCATTCATTTGATACAGGCTGCATAGCCGGAATCGTGATCTGCGTTGTGTACCCAAGCACCGGGTCTACAATAGCGTGCTCAAAACTATCGGCAAGCTTGAATACGTTTACGGCGTCCGGGAGATAGACAACATTGAAGTCCGGCGCTTCAAACACAGAGATCCACTCCATGCGAGAGAGACGTTCAAGTGGCACTTCCAGCTCGAACTCTCCGCTGAGTGTGCCGCCGAGGAGTGTCCCGGTGAATGGACCCAGTATCGGGGCCGGGATAAGATCGAGCATCATCTGCAGCTCGGTTTCCGGGAGTCGTAGGGTTGCCTCAGCACGTGCGGGTAAGCCGTCGTTCTCAAATATGCCGCGAAGCCCCGGGCGAAACTCCATATCCACATCGCCTATACGGAGGGTTCCTTCCTTAACCAGAATCTCTCCGTGTGTGTGACTGAGATCCGGCGTGTCCACGTAGGTCTGGAGCATCTTCGCCTTTGGTAAGAAAGCCTCATGGTCGTAGCTTGCATGAAAGTCGTAGGACATGTCGTTTATGCGAAAGGACTCATCCGCAAGGAATGGTAGGTTCAGTTCTGCTCTTTGGAGTAGGGCCTGTCCGGCGTAAAGGGAGCCCGTGTCGCCTTGCTGGGGAATCCGAGCAAGCTTCGCTTTGAATGAGCCTTTCCGAACTCGGTCAACCACGTTGGACCCAAATAGTTGGGAAATGGCGGTCAGGTTTGGAAGATCAATGTTCAGGTCGATATCGGGCGGTTGCCCACCTTCCTGGACGAAATCAATGTCCCAGCTGCCGTCAGTGCTTCCGTTGTGAGACGTGCCCCGCCCATTGGAAAGGACGCGCCCGGCACTTTGTAGTTGCGTGCCATCTGAGTCCCGACGGAAGCTAAGGTTAACCTCACTGAGGTGAATCAGAGAGCTGAGACGGGCATTTCTCAGGCTACGGGAATCGTCTACCTCAAGCTCGGCGTCACTAACCCTCAGCCGCGGCACGGCAGCTACACGTTGCACAATGCGGGAGAGGTCTTGGCTGCTGGACTTGGTTTCGGCCTCCGGCTGCACTATAGCGGATTCCGCGGGCATCGTAGCGGCCTCGCCGTCAAGCGCGGCACCGGCGTCAAGCGCGGCCTTGCCGTCAAGCGTGGCACCGGCGCTCGGTATGCGGTAGCGACCTTGCGAATCAATACTTAGGCGCAGGCTTGGTTGCGACAGCTCAACTGAGGTGAGCATTTCAAGCGCCCAGTCAATAGACCATGCGCGACTCCGGTCAAGCCCGGCTACGGTTGAGTTCGTAGGCCAGCCTTCCAGACTGTCCGCGGCAGCGGAAAAGGTTTTATTCATGGCGAGGGAGACTCTCAGCTTGGGCACCTCAAAAAAGGGTGCAGTGGGCCGGTTCCCGCTAGCATCTGCAGCGCTCCTCGTTCGAGTAGCCAGGGCCACATCGTAGAGCTCTATATCCCCCGCGCCACTGAGTAGTGCGCCGGACATTTCTACGTGCAGAGCGGGTAGCCCACCGGCTCCAGGCCCAATGTGTAGGGTTGCTCGCGGGGTGAACTGCACCGTGCCAGCGGTGTCTGCTGGGCCGCCACCCAGGACGAACTCAAAGGCGAGAGCCTCAGGCAGTTCTATCTGTGATAGTGCGTTTTGCGGCATCCGTGGGGTGTCGTGCTGCCCCTGCCGCAGGTTGTGCTGCCGACGTGAACCGAACCAAAAAGAGCCCGCAACTCGGTCTGCTCCGAGCACAAGCTCCTCGGCGCGGAGTCCGTCCCACGGAAACACCGACACCTCGTTCTCGGAGCTAAAGGACACAGTGAGTTCTCCCACGGTGAGTGTCGGTACTTTGTTATTGCCGAGCAATCTGAGACCTCGTGAGATATAGAGACTGATGTCGCCATGTTCTGTGCCGCCTGCTGCGCGCGGGCCCTCAGTAAAAATGCCCGCTTGATGTAGCGTAGGCTTGTCCGCGATACTTGGTTGAGGAACGGGTAAGCCTATACCGGTTGTGCTCTCATGCACATGGAGTACACTTGACTCGACTTCCAAAGCGCGTATAGAAGCCCGTGGGTTTAACCAGACACTGGGTCCGGCGCTCACATGCAGCAAATCTATCTCAAGGTAGTGGCCGTTTGTGCGGTCGCGGGCAACAATATCCAGCAGTTGAATCTCATAACCGCCTACATGGCGCACGTCCCTTATGCTGAGCTCAAGGCCGTAGGTCTGAGCCGCTATATCGAGCCGAGACGTGATCACGCGATTGACGACATGCGGTACCAGGTGAAAATATGCTAGAAAAGCTGCAGACGAAAGTGCTCCGGTAAAGAGAATAATGAGTGCGCTAATAACTGCGCCGCGTTTATATGTGTAGGTATGGCGGTATATCATGACATGTGTGCGCCCGGCCGCAAGAGTTAAGTATAGCGGACCTTGGCGCAGCTGTCCAGTGTGATACGGGTTTGCCTATCGGCGGCGCACCAACACGTTTGCGTAGCCGAGTTGTGTGAGGTCTGCACGGAGATTGTCGATATCGTCCAGCAGTACCCCTTGAATCACTACTCGGTGTACCGCTGGTTCGGCGGGGCTTTCAATTGCTGCCTCAAGCCCTGCTTCTCGGAGCTTGTCTCGCAGCCGACTGGCGCTGCTCCGGCTGCCGAACGAGGCAACTTGAATAGTGTGAAACTGATGGTTGCTTGGCACATACATGACCTCAAGCCGTACCAAGGCAACGCCGTCACCGGTCATGCCAATGGCGTCTGCTCCGGCTCGTGAGAGGTCTATAATACGGGTATCTACAAAAGGGCCTCGGTCATTTATCCGCACGACTACCGAGCTCGAGTTTCGCGGATTATGAACGCGCACCAAGGTACCAAAGGGCAGCGTACGATGCGCGGCCGTGAGCTCATTTGTGTCAAAGACCTCTCCGTTGGCAGTCTGACGGCCCTGAAATTTGCCACCGTACCAGGACGCCATGCCCTCAAGGTCAATGCCCAGTTCCTCGTCACGTGCAATTGGGGTCGATGTCGGAGGATCGGTGGCTGCAGTCTCTATGCTCGGTAGCGGTAATCCTGGTGTAGGTACCTCGGCGCTGCGAGAGTCCTCACGCGCGTCTGCTGCTTGGGCGTCTACTGCTTGGGCCACCGCACGCTGGGCCCGCGACATATTTCACCTTATCGGCGAAAGCTTCCGCCAGTTATAGCCTTACTGTTCCTTAAGCGGTACACTCCAAGCGGTCAGGATAGGCTTGACCTGCGCGGCAACGGGGCGCATCATAGCTACATGAGATTAAGTGCGCGCCAACGCCATACCATTCGCACTGTTGTTCGCCAACACTTTGGGCCAAACGCAGAGGTACGGCTCTTCGGCTCAAGAACAGACGACACGCGCCGTGGGGGCGATATCGACCTTCTCATCGAGTGCCCGGACATGGATCCAAACTCGCAAAGCGCTGTAGAAGCTAAGCTGCGCATCATCAGCTCCCTGCACAAAACAATAGGAGAACGCAAGATCGATATTGTGCTGGCCGGAACTGAATCTGACTCACCAATAGTTCACGCTGCTCGCCAGGAGGGCCTCCCGCTATGAGCGGCTACAATCCTGAGGAACTACGGGCAACCCTCAGATCCGCTATTCAAGAGGGAGAGGCTCACATACGGCAGATAGAACGCGCCTCAACGGTATTAGCACCACTTTTTCCTCTCACAGCAGATTCACTTCTCAGCTTGTCTGAAGACCAGGTTCCTATTCTTGATCAATTCATCTACAGATTCACCAAGCTGCAGGACTCCATGGCCTCTCGGCTTCTGCCTACGCTTCATTCGCTGCTGCGGGCAGATAATTCACCGCGCCCCTTCCTGGATATTCTGTCGTACCTGGAACAGCTTGGTGCCCTGAGCTCGGAGGATCGTTGGCTGTTCTTTCGTGCCTTGCGCAACAACCTGGCGCATGACTACCCGGAGTCTACCCAACAG
>JAIVHN010000241.1 GCA_020201015.1 Spirochaeta sp.
TTACCCGACTTGCGCGACCTGCGCGACATCCCCGTCCTGCCCGACGTGCCCAAAGAACGGCTGCTCAGCAGCCATACGACAAGCGGGGAGCCGCCCCACACCGCGAGCCAGGGCACGGCAAACAGAGCGTTTTCAGGCATCCAGGTAAACAGAGCCCAACCGGCAAACGCGCTCACCACGGTTGTTAGTCCTATGCTTACAAACAGTCCGGCCAAGGGAGTTAGGGAAGCGCGCGAGTTCGACCGCTTGACGGTCCACTCCAACAGGTTTCTATGGGATATGAGCCGACGATAGGCCACACGAATAATGGCGTCAGCAGCTAACAGGCTCTGGTGTGGTATCAGCGAGGCCTCTGCGAGCGTCCGCAGCAGGTCGTGACCCAGTGTCGAGAGCGAGAGTGACTTGAAACCGTCACGGGTGGTAGCCATGGTAAGTGGCGGCATAAGGGTGTTAAAGAGCAGTTGGGCCGCAACAAGCAGGGAAGCTATGGCCGCTGTCCCCGGCGTACCGAACCATGCCACCGCAAGCAGAGCCAGACTCGCCGGAGCAATAAGACTACGGCGCAGGTTGTCGGCTATTTTCCAACGGTTGAACCAGGACAGGGAGTTGGGTACATGCGTGCCAGATGCACCCGGGACGCGCGGTAGGATCCAGTCCGCAATCTGCCAGTCGCCCCGGATCCAGCGGTGCTCTCGTGTGATGTAGGTCAGATAGTCTTGCGGGAACTCATCAAGTAACTCGATATCGCTAGCCAGCCCAACGCGCACGTGGGAACCCTCTATCAGGTCGTGGCTTAGTAGCCTTTCTTCAGGGAATCGCTGTGACAGTACCCGGCTAAAGGCCCGCACATCGTAAATTCCCTTTCCGTGGTAGGAGCCTTCGCCGGTAAGATCCTGGTTGAGATCCGAAATAACGCGGGTGTATGGGTCAATACCTACCGCATGCGAGAAGAGCCGACTAAAGGGGGAACCGCTGGTGCTCGGCAGCGAGGGACTCACGCGGGGCTGAATAATGGTGTACGTCCCAGCAGCAATGCGTTCCTCGCCATCTATTCGTGGCCGGTTCAATGGGTGCGACAGTGTCTCAATCATTCTGCGGGCAGTGCCTGCCGGAAGTTGTGTATCACTGTCGAGCGTAATAACAAACTGGACCTCGTGTAAGCGCTCTGGATCACCTAAGTAGACAAGCTGCTCAGCGTCCTCGGGTCGGGTTCCGTCTATCAAGCGGTTGAGCTCTTCGAGCTTGCCACGCTTGCGCTCCCAACCAATGAAGGAGTGTTCGGATTCACTCCATACCCTCTGCCGGTGGAGTAGGAGAAATCGATCCTCTCCGTAGCGTCGGTTCAATGCCTCAAGCCCGGCAATTGCACGCTGCAGCAGGGGTTCGTCACTGTCGCTGATCTGAGTATCTGAGTCGATGTAGTCGGTGAACAGGCTGAAAAGCAGGTTGGGGTCCCGGTTTGCCAGGTAGCGTATTTCGAGCTTGCCCACCTGCTCGTCAATTGTCCGCTTATTCACCAGTAGCATAGGAACAACGACCAGTGTTCTGCACGAGTCAGGAATTCCGGACTCTTTGTAATCCATCTTTGCCAGAGCACGGGGCGGAAATAGCCGCATAACCAAGTAGTTCACAATCTCCACCGCAAGTTGGCTCAGCGGAAGCAGCGCAATGAGCGCGAATAGGACGCGGGTGCCAGTCGAGATGCCGGATAGTCCAAACAGGACAATCAAGGCAACCAGGAGCGCAGTGACCGAGCCGACTCCTAAGAGGTAAACCGCAGTATGATGACGCGTGGCCCAGCTGCGCATGCGATTGCCAAGAGGCGCCTTGGCGCCAACGCTGCGGGCAAGCACCGCTTTGGCGTCTCCGACCAGATAGACACCTATATGTGTCGCCTTCTCGGAAGCCAAATCCAGACAGGTCTGAGCAACCTCCAGTTCAGTTTGAGCGGATCGGCGAGAGCACTGCTCAATTACACGCCGGTAGCGGTCGCGTGTCGCAAAATCCATTTCAGGATAAACCCCCGCCGGGTCACGTCGGAGCAGTCGGTCCAAGCGGCTGACTTGCTCAAAGACATCTCTCCAGTCCACCTGTGCGAGTTCCCTCAAGCTGCTGAATGCATTGCCGACCGCAATCTGCTCTTTTGCCTGCCGGTCCTGTTCTCCCGCATTCAGATCCTCTATAGGCCGCTGAAAGACTCGTTCCAGCCAGCTCTGCACCAGGAGTGCGGTGCCATCTTCCCCATAGAGGTGGTCGAGCAGCTGAAACCCAAAATGAGGACTGGGAGAGGGATGGCGTTCAGTTAGCTCTGCCATCATCGGGAACAGGTGATTGGGATCGCGCCGCCCGGCGGTTATGAGCCGATTTGCCCAGAAGTCGGCGAGCTCTCGGTCCCTCAGCTCGGTCAGACCGCGGGAGGACAGCGCAACAATGCTCTCGACAAGTGCAAGCCGAAGCATCTGGGGAATTGCCCACAGTTCCGCAGTGCTCAGTGTAGCAGCCGACTGATAAGACTCTATGAACGCAACAATGGTATCGCGATCGAGGCGCAGCCCCGTGTCCAAGACGATCTGCTTTGCCAATCCGTATATGCGCGGAAGTCCCTTATACGGTTCATTATTCAACACCGGAAGCTCACGGTAAAAACGTCGTGACAGATTCTGCTGCACGTCCCGTATGCTGCCATCGATGATGTATCGATTGTCAAGAATCCACTCAACAATCGGCGTAGCACGCTGTCCAAGTGTCACAGCCTCGGAAAGATCCCGGCAGACCGGGCCTATCCATTCACGCATGCCTTTCAAACGATCAAGCAGCACCGTGCCTCGAGCCGGTTTAAAACTCACCTGGCTGGTTGCCGCCAGATGCGCGGCTCGCTCCTGAATCTGGATAGGAGGGAGCGGTGCGGCAACGGTACCGAGGTCGTCGACAATGCCCGCATGTTTGGGGTTGAGTACAAAGATAAGCGGCGGGTTCTCACCGCTCTCACGCAGCAGGGTGACCGGACTACTCAGGGAGGCGATGGGCGCCTGCAGGACAAGGGCAGATTCGTCGTTCACGAGTCGCCGCGAGTAATCTGCGAGTAAGCCTCGCTTGAGTCCAAATTGCAGCAGCGCGGACTTGGTCACTACCCGGCCGTCCGAGTTTTTGTGTATGACCGCAGCGCGGTGCCGGTCCCTGGGCTTAAGGCTCTTAAACGCCACCTGGGCCTCTTCACGTCCGACATAGAACGCAGTAAGTATTGCTGGTTTCACGACCTTCCTTTCCGGCACCGCTCTCTTAAGCTGCTGCCGAGTGCAGTACTCGCACTATATGACAGTATGTACCAGCCCTTGGTTTGTCTGTGCGGTAGCGCACAGACGCGCGAGTGATCTACCGGACAAATATCTGTATACTTTGGGCAGCTATGAACAAGAAATCAGTCACCCTCCTGACCAAGCATTACCATGGCTATGCAATTGTGGCCGCGGGCTTCGTTGTTCAGGGCACCATTGTGGGAGCCATTTTCACCTACGGCGTGTTTTTTGATGCACTGCACACCGAGCTGGGTTGGTCGCGTGCAGCTATCTCGGCGGCACCCTCTCTTGCATCACTTGTAATGGGCTTCACGGCCATGCTATTTGGGCGGCTTACAGATGTCACCGGCCCGCGCCGCATTCTTAGTGCCGCAGGCATTGCCGTTACGCTGGGCTATCTCATTATGTCTCGCATGACCATGCAGTGGCACCTGCTTGTGGCCTACCCCATTTTTATTGGTGTTGCCTTCGGCAGCCACGATGTAGTAACGCTCTCTGCGGTAGCGCGCTGGTTTGAGCGGCGACGGGGTCGGATGTCAGCCATAGTCAAGGTCGGCACCGGCACCGGGCAGGTTATTGGCCCTGCCGCCGCGGCGGTGCTGATCTCCCTCTTTGGATGGCGCAACGCGTACCTGTGGATTGCCGTGGTGACCGGCCCCTTGGTATTCTTGGCCGCGCGCTGGATGTACCGCTCACCCGAGGACGCAGGCGTCCCCCACCAGGATGCAGCCATACTCCCCGGCTTCGCCCCTGCTTCGGTGGCCGTCGCGGAAGCATCGACCCCAACTCCACCACCCGTAGATGCCAGCGCCCCGGTGGCCGTCCCGGAGCCCCCACCGCAACGCGCACGCGAGATGATGCGCCGTCCGGAGTTTATCCGACTCGGCATTGCGCAGGGTGCGGTACTGTTTTGCACCCCTATTATCATTGTGCACCTGGTGCCCCATGCCACCGATCTTGGATTAGATCGCGCAGTTGCTGCCGGGCTACTCTCGGTAATCGGCGGCTTTAGCATTGCCGGGCGCATGGTTATGGGAAGCATCATAGACAAGGTCGGGGGAAGACGCGCACTGCTGTACTGCTACGCAATCATGCTGGCAGCGTTTGTACTGTTGCAGTTTGCCGCTGGCCCGTTGCTCCTTTATTTATTTGCACTCATTTATGGGTTTGCGCATGGGGGAATCTTTACCTGCGTCTCGCCCTTCGTGGCCGAGCTGTTTGGAGTTCGTGTTCACGGGCTACTCTTTGGGACAATTATCTTCGTGGGAACCTTGGCCGGATCCATAGGACCTACCGTAGCCGGTGCGGTCTTTGACCTTAGCGGGAGTTACAGGCCCGCATTCTTGTTGCTCATTGTACTGCTTCTTGTTGCGGCAGGCTCCATAGCCTCAATTCGCCCTCAAGCTGCACAGTCATAAGGGGCGCATTAGCTCAAGAGAATGACACTCTCGCGAAGGAGAAAAAATGTCGCAATCATGCGCGGAATGCGAAAGAGCGCGCCGTAGACATACTTCACCGGATCAAGACCTACCATGCCAGCAAGCCAGGAAACAGTAGAAAAAGGCATAGGCAGCAAGGCTGCACCAATGACGCCCCACATACCATAACGGGCAATAAACGCTACGTGTGTATTTGTCTCGATCTTGGTGAGCCGGGCCACCACGGTTAAGCGGTTGAGGTTATGCCCTATGAGGTAACCGCTGCATCCGCCGAGGAAGGATGCCACCCCAACAACTGCAAGCAGCGGTACCGGCGACCACGTCAGCACGAACGGAAAGAGTATATCTACACTGGCCGGAAGAATGAGGGTATCTACGATATAGACATAGAAAAAAACCCCAGCCAAGCCGACGGTCTCAGTCAGCCATATACCTACCGTTTCAAAAGTACCGGCCAACGGCACCATCACAAAATAAATAAAGGCCGCAACGGCAATCGCCCCGAGTGCCCAACGTAAAACACGCCACGTTCTCATGCGACAAGTTTACACTAATAGGGGTGCGTTTGTGTGCGGGCTCGGAGGCGGGATCTGCCGGTTTTTGAACCCGGGCGCGGAGTTCGGTACGCATGCGAATGTTGCTTCGTAGCACGGCTCCAACGCCACAGAAGGCCTTACTCTTTAGGCCCCTCTCGCCCTCTCGCCCTCTCGCCCTCTCGCGGCCCTATCGCCGCCCTGTCGCCGAAGTAGCCT
>JAIVHN010000331.1 GCA_020201015.1 Spirochaeta sp.
TGCGAACCTCATCCTTTTTTCGGAGCTTGAACAGAAACTCAAAAAGCTTTGGCTGACGCTCATGCACAAGCCGAGCAAGCGCAATTGTCGCGTATACGTCCGAGAGCGCATCATGCGCCTTGTTGTGCAACAATCCATTAGCCGCGCTGAGCAGCTCAAGTTGAAAGACCGGCTTGCCGTCTTCACCTTCCGGCCAGGTAATCCCTTCGGGACGCAGATCATGTGTCATTCTCACGAGATCCACTATGTCCCAACGACTGTTTCCATCCGCATACTCTCGCCGGTATGGATCGTAGAAATTCCGGTAAAACAGGTTGCGGATAAACTCATCGTCAAAGCGCACGGTGTTGTAGCCAACTACGCAGCTGCCGGGCACCGTCATCTCACGGTGCACCCTGTCGGCAAACTCGGCCTCACTAAGCCCTTGCGGCTTGACTCGTTGTGGTGTAAGTCCAGTAACAAGACATGCCTCAGGCTCAGGAAGATACTCAGGGCTTGCACGGCAATATAGCACGGTAGGATCGCCTACCGGTTCAAAATCGGCACCGGTTCTTACTGATGCGTATTGGGCAATGCGATCCCAGGCCGGGTTACGGCCGAAGGTTTCAAGATCATACCAAAGAAGTGTTGCAGACATTAATGCAGCTTACCCGGACAGTCATCACTGTGCAACGACCGTCAAACAACCGGAATACAGTTACGGGCACCGAATTGCTGTACCGTACCTTCATTTTCTTAGTACCATAGTTACAAGAGGAGAATTGATGTCGGATTATACATCATCGCCGGTTGATGAAGGCGAACTGCTGGAACGCACAGATAAAAAGGTAAAACCACCCGACATGTACAAGGTGGTCCTCCTGAATGACGACTATACACCACGCGACTTTGTGACCGAAATACTCATGCAGGTATTTCGCAAATCGCGCGAGGACGCCGGAAGGATCATGTTGGGCGCACATACAGCGGGTAAAGCCGTGGTCGGGCTCTACACCTACGATATCGCCTCAACCAAGGTGACGCAGGCACATAAGCTCGCCAAAGAGTTTGAGTTCCCGCTGAAGTTTGTTGTGGAGGGAGCTTAAAAGCTGTACTCAACCGAGAGCAGCCACCGCGGTTCGTAGCTGAAACTACCGGAGCTCCCAACCGGACGGACGGCCTCACCCCGGTGCTCGACTCGCCAGAGAAACGGGTATGGAGCGCGCAAGCCGACTCCAAGCGACCACCCAAGCACATGGTCTAGGCTCTTGGGATACTCACTACCCCAGGCAGCTGGCTCGCGCTGTCGGGTGGTGCTTCCAACTGCCCGTTTTTTTCAAACTCACGCCACAGGTCACCACGGAGGCCACCGCCCCACAGAGTACGTCCGGCACCGTACGCAAACCCAAGCTCCTGTGACACCACATGCAACCGCTCGCCACCAACCGCTTTGAATGAGTCGTAGCGTGTAATTGACCGCAACCAATGGCGGGACCACAAGCCCTCCAGGCGCAACTGCAGCTCTCGGTCCTGTGAACCCTGTATCCCGCCGTTGCCTGCTTGGTAAGGGAAGCGCCATTTAAGAGCTATACGGTCGCTGGTCTCATGTCGCAATAGATACTCAAGCGTTTCTCCCGGGATAGGCTGCGTTCCCCCCGACGCAGAACGATACACTCCTGCATCACGGTGAGAGCCCACACGAGGCGTCGCAGGCTGAGGAGCGAGGTTTGCTGTAGACTCACCGGAAATGAAGCTGATGTACTCGGTATACATTGCCGGGGTGGGTCGGCGACTATGCGAACCCGGATACTCACGATACAACGTCACGACTCCGGCTGCACGAACACGCGCATGAGTGCGGTTGATACCTTGGTAACGGACGGCCGCCTCTTGACTCCCTATTACAAAGGCTCCGCGGAAACCACGCTGCTGCATGAGCTCAAGCG
>JAIVHN010000242.1 GCA_020201015.1 Spirochaeta sp.
TCCGAAACGCCCATCGCATCAATTGCTACAACGGGCGTTCCCATCGACATCGCCTCCAAGAGTACCAGCCCTTGTGTTTCGGTCAAGGACGCAAAGGTGAAAACATCAGCCGCCTTAAAATAGCTAAATACCTCGTCGCGCTTGACGTAACCGGTAAACACAATGTCTTTGTTGAGTTCAAGTTTTAACGAGCTCAGTTCCCGCAGGTGGCGTTTGCGATCCGGGCCGTCACCCACAATCATGAGGCACAGGTCCTTACGACGTGATGCGAGCATTTTCATGACCCTCAGAAGGAAGGATATATTCTTCTCACGACCAATACGACCGACAAAAAGTAATAGCTTCCGCCCCTTAGGAATTCCGTGCCGAGTTCGAATTGTGGATGCGGGGGTAATTTCTCGGTTTGGGTCGATATCGATGCCGGTGGGAATAACATCCACTGGAGCGTCTACCCCGTAGCGCTCAAGTTCTCGGCGAATGCGCATACTGGGTGAGATGACCCGTTGACACCGGCCACAGTAGCGTCGACTGATCTCTTCAATTAACCAAACAGCTACCGGGCGGGGCATCGGCATGTAATGCCTATACTCCATAAAAAGCGTGTGATACGTGTGTACATGCGGGATGCGACGGAATCGACTGAGCATAATTGCAAACACACCGGTGTTGGCGGGAACCTGTGAGTGGATTACATCGATCTCCATCTTGCGGAGTTTCCAGAATACTTTCAGCGACGGAAAAACGAATCGACGCTCGGCCATCTTCTTAAACAGATATGGCGTTGACGGAAAGCGGTAGACGTTGTCGGCAATTGTTTCGCGACCAAAATAACTTGGGCAGAACAAATAGACGGTGTGTCCCTTTGATTCAAGCTGCTTGCGGAATATCTCGATCGAGGTTATAACGCCGTTAATTTCCGGTTTATAGGTGTCGGTAAAAACCGCAATCTTCATATGCTGTCCGTACTTCCTTGTTTCTGAACAGGCGAGAATTGTACTTGTACCGCTGTTGGCGTCTCGGAACTTCTCTGTTGCCCAGCCGTATCTGCGTGTGTCGATGTTGTCGTGTGTAGCCGCTGCTGTTCTCGTGCGGTAATCACGAGCATCTGAAGCCGGTTCTCAATGTTGGCAAAGCTGGTGTCCGGGTCGTAATCAAGTGATAGTACCTGTATATGAGGGTACCGTGCCTTCAGAGGTTTCATCATACCACGACCGGAGATGTGGTTGGGAAGACATCCGAAAGGATTCAACACGACAAATGCATTCACACCGTCCTCGGTCATCTGCATAATCTCTGTAGGAATTAACCAGCCCTCACCCGAAACAAAGCTGGGATCAAGTATATTCCCGATGCGGGCGGCCAGGTCATGAATATCATGGCGGTGTTCAACAAAGCGAAATTCCTCCATCGCTTTATCTACCTTTCGCAAAACAAACTCATAGAGATGATCGGCGAGGTCGCCCAAAAGCATGGAAACAAAAGGGTAGTGTGACAGTTTCCGAACGCCAAGATGCTTGTTAATGACGTTCTCCCGCCGGAAGAAGTCTATCATTCCGGGAACTACGACCTCCATACCGTGCTCTTCAAGGTATTTTTCAATGTAGCCGTTGGCGGACGGGTGGTACTTCATGAGAATTTCACCGGTGATTCCGACCCGGGGCTTGCGATCTGCACCGGCAGCACTGTCGGACAACGGTATGCGGTTGAATGCGTCAACTGCTGTTTCCAGTCCTTTCATGGCGTCTCTATGTCCCAAAGAAATTGCGGTACAGATTCTTTCAAGGTGTACATCAAAAACCCGGTCGGTCTCGCCCTTTCGGTCTTCGTAAGCTCGCGTGCGACGGCGCATGGTTTCAAGGGCGTCGGTAATGGCCAAGGCCCACAACATGCGCAACTGAAAGTGAGGACTCAACCGAAAGCCGGGGTGCATGTTTTTGGTGTCGTCTCCTATCGTAATTATTGGGATATCTTTGTAGCCAGCTTCGTCGAGTGCGCTACGTGCCAGTCCGGCATACTGACCGGCCCGGCAGGCATCGCAGTTCTTGGCCAGGCCGATTGCAACTTCATCACTGCGATAGCGGCCGGACTCCAATTCCGAGAGGAACTCCCCAATGTTAACCTGCGCGGGAAAGCAGATGTCGTTGTGTACGTACTTTTTTCCCAGCTCAAAGGCGCGTTCGCCAGCGATAGGTAGCGGCTCAAGATGGTAACCTTGCCTGCTTACAACTGCCGCAGTTACTCGGGTGAATGCAGGCGAGAGGTTAGGAGCAAGAATTACGCGGCGTTTTTTGTCGGCCCTGGTGAACTTCTGAGGAAACCCGTTCGCTAGTTTTGGGGCGGATAGCTGCGACACCGTTATGGGCTTGAGATCTGCGGTGTTGGCAAGGGGCTTCTCGGTAGGAGCTGTGTTCAGACCGCGTTTGGTGCGAACCGTTTCTATAAAGCTCTTAATCCGAATCGTAAGCGGGCCGGATGCCTCACCCTCATCTAGTTTTAATACCAGCAGTTCCTTGTCTGATGTTTCCCTGAGTATGCGAGCCATCTCGTCCGAGAGAACTGCATCATGGCCACAACCAAAACTCACAATTTGAACTAGCTCAAGCTTGGGGTGTCGCGCAACGCTCAGCGCAGCCGCCAGCATGCGGGTGTGAAATGGTACGTAGCTGTCGACCCGGCTTGGTCGTACATCGACCTCACCAAGATCCGCCAGCCCGTCCAGGGTCATTACCGGGATACCGAGGCCGGTAAAAAAGCGCGACAAATGATGGTTCACCAAGTTGTCGGAATGGTACGGGCGTCCGGCAAGGACAACGCCAAACTCTGCACCGTCCTTGGAATTTAGTTTGTTTAAGATGTGCCGGCCGTATTGCTGGAGCTCATCACGGAAGCCGCTAAGTGCGGACTCGGCTGCCTTGGTGGCAGCAAGGGCCTGCTTCGGGGGAATGTCGTAACGTTCGGTGATGAAGTCGATGGTCTGCCTACGGCGCAGCTTTTCGTCATGCCAATGGAAGGCCGGAAGGTCCATGGGAATACCGTAGCGCTCCAGCGGTGCATCGCTATGTTCAATAATTTTTGGATACCCCTGTATCACCGGACATACCGCATCCGACTCCGCATGCTTGTTTTCTTTGGGAACGCGGATCATCATTGGCATAAAAATGCGGTCGACCTTCTTGGCAACCAGGTCAAGCACATGCCCGTGGGCCACCTTGGCCGGAAAACACACCGTGTCCGAGGGAATTGCCTGCAGCCCGCTCTCAAAGAGCGAGTAGGTAGACTCCCGCGAGACCACCGGCTCCATGCCTAAGGCGCGGAACAAGGTCGTCCAGTACGGCATGCTGTTCCAAAACTCCAGCGCCCGCGGTATGCCAATGCGCGTCGGTCGCGCTTCCGCCATCCCTGGCTCGCGCGACACTAGCGCATCCGTGCGCGTCGGTTGCGCTTCCGCCATCCCTGGCTCGCGCGAGCCGGCGCCGGACTGGTCGGCGGCACGTGGGGTGCCGAGGGCCTCGTTGTAGTTCTTCACCAGCAACTCGTTGTGCAGCTTCACCATGTCGGGCACCGCATCTATGCGCGCGCGTCAGTTGTTGGTGCAGAACTTACACACCACCCCCGGCTGCTTGCTGTAGCTAAAGCTCTCAATCTCGGCAAGCCCAATAAAGCCCGAGGCCGCACTCTGCCCTGCGCCCAACTCTCCGGCTTCCTGCGCCGTGCGTGTGCGCTTCTCCATGTGAGTCTTGGTCAACAGCGCTATGCCGATGGCCCCCATCTCCCCGGGGAAGGGCGGGCGGATCACCTTGCGTCCGGTGTACTGCTCTAAGGCACGCAGCACCGCGTCGTTCTTAAAGGTGCCCCCCTGTACCACAATGCGGTCGCCCACCTGTGCGAGGTTGCTCATGCGCACGACCTTGGTGAACACGTTCTCTATAATGGAGCGACACACCCCGGCCAAAATATCCTCGGTGGTGCGTCCGTTCTTTTGCTCGGTAATAATGGAGCTGTTCATGAACACCGTGCAGCGGCTGCCAAGCCGGCTCGGGTGCTCGGCGGCAAAGGCAAGTGGCGCAATCTGGTCTACCGGTATGCCTAAGCTGCGGGCGTAGGTCTCTATGAAACTTCCACATCCGGCACTACAGGCCTCATTGAGCACAATGCCGGTAACCACCCCGCCCTTAAGGCTAATGGCCTTCATGTCCTGCCCGCCAATATCAAGGATGAAGCTCGCCCCCTCGGGGTGATCCTCATCCACCGCCCACTTCTGGCTCGCCCGCGCATGCGCGACCGTCTCTACGGTGTGGTAGTCGGCACCAAAGGCGCGGGCAAAGAGCTGCTCCCCGTACCCGGTGGTACCTACCCCTAAGATCTCAAGCTCAACCCCCGCTGCCGCATAGGCATCACGCATCTCAATGAGCCCTTGCTTAATAACGGCAAGCGGGTCACCGTGGTTGCCGGTGTAGTAGGTGTTGACCACCTCTTCTTGCTCGTTAAGCAGTACAAACTTGGTGGTGGTGCTCCCCGCATCTATTCCCAGGTACACCCGCACTTGCTCACCCCGCGCGTACTCGATGGGGCGAAACTCGGTGTGTGGATAGCGCGCCTCAAAGGCCTGGCGGTCATCGGCGTCGGCAAAAAACCGCTCAGGTGTTGCCGCCGCAGCGCCCTCGCTGCCGGGCTCCT
The DNA here is from genome assembly GCA_020201015.1 of Spirochaeta sp. Lineage (GTDB taxonomy): Bacteria > Spirochaetota > Spirochaetia > DSM-27196 > SLAA01 > SLAA01. The sequence goes on from JAIVHN010000242.1 coordinate 4,678, forward strand.
CTATGCGCACCCCGCTCAGCGCACTCAGGCTCTCTACCCCGGCGTAGGCGCAGCTCTTGTCGGAGAACATTGCCTCCATGCTCAGCGCCGCCCCGTAGGCGACAATAATCTCAGGCCCCTCGGGGATAATAATGTCCCCCTCACCAAGGCCTAAGCGCTCGGCAAACACCTCCACCAAGCGTGGGTTAAAGGTAAGTGGGCCGCCTTCAAATATCACCGGCGCGCTGATCTGCATCCCCTGTGCTAAACCGCCAATAGTCTGCTTTGCAATGGCGTGAAAGGTGGAGAGGGCTATATCGTCGCGACTCACTCCCTGGTTCAGCAGCGGCTGTATATCGGTCTTGGCAAACACCCCACAGCGTCCGGAGATCTCATACACATGCTCACCGCGGGAGGCCATCTCGTTGAACTCTTCACTCGGCACATGCAGCAGCTCGGCTACCTGGTCAATGAAGGCGCCGGTGCCTCCGGCGCAGCTGCCGTTCATGCGCATGTCGGCCCCCAGGCGCTCGGCAATAGGCGCGCCACCTGAGCCGCAGACTGCTGGCACAAACACCGCATCTCCAAAGAGCTCATGTGCGGTCTCAAGCAGCTCCTGCACCGTTCGCGCCTGCGCCGCGTTGTGCCTCAGGTAGTCTGAGTACAACAACTCATTTGTCTCAGGATTCACTACCGCTATCTTTACCGTGGTTGAACCCACGTCTATGCCTACCCAGTAAGTCTGATTTGTCATAAATATTCCTTGAAGTGCCTTCATATCGCGTCCACGATAAAGCATGGAGCTGAAATATACGTTAATATGGTGTATAGGCTAGTCGAAGTGCTGGCGTGAATATACCATAAATAGTTAGTAAGGTACAACGTGAAGCACGAGTCATGACCAAAGCACGAGTCATGACCGAGAACAAACTATGACTCATTTGCACTGGAAGTGACAAAGTCTTAAACTATCGTGTATGCGGTACTATTTCACAAAACTGGGCCCCGGAAACTCGCTCGCATCTGTCTTGCTTGATGAATGCAGACTTGGAGCAGCTACGCTTGTGGGCTTCTTTCGTGATCTGCGCATGCCGGAACTACGAGATCACCCCTATGACCAACGCCCAAGGTTTAGCGCACAAGCCGTGGATCTCTTTCGCTGGGCAGAGGGCGATTTAGAGGGTTTTGCCGTTACCTCTGCGGAGCGCAATGTGTGGATTCTAGAGCCTGCTGGCCCGATGTACGAGATGGAACGCGAAGAGTTTGAGGCGGTAGTAGGCCCCACTCCCCATCCAGATGATGTCCCCAAACTCGTGCCTGTGAGAGTGGTATACCGGCGTGCGGTTACCCATGTTCCGGCGGTGTTGCAGCAGATCACCGCAAACAGGCGGCTCTCAAGCAGCACCTTTAAGTTGATTCCAGAAGACTTTGGACTTGAAATGGCCATTGATTATGTGTTGTTTATGGCAGGCCTCCTTACCCGGTTTCCTCGGTGTCTGCCGGATACGCGGAATCTTGGGCACCTTTTTCTGTGTCTGGGCGACAACGAACTGCTGGCGTTGGTGGTCCGGCTCTTTGAGGAACAAGGTCTGTACGTACCGCCGCCAACAGGCGGTTTCGTCAAAAATATCGATTTATTTGTCCGCAACTATCATGCCCAAGCATATGACATTGGCGGTATTCACGTGCCAGGCCGTAGTCTGTTCCGCTATGGAGCAATCTCGTTGGAGCTGAAGAAGAGCGGTACTGTGGCCTACACCGAACCCCCTTCCGAGGTGGACTACCGAATCCAGCTGAACGCCGAACCGGGTCCACGAGTCATGAATCGTGATTGGCTTGTCGAAACCCTCCGTTACTCCCCGCAAACCCGCACATGGCTTGAGGCACTCGTGCGCTGGGTTCCCTTTGGCGCGCGCTTGCTGCGGGAGTTAGATAGTTGAGTAACGTTTGTGAGCGGTATCACCCAAGTGAGGGATTCAGGCATGCTTATATCCGAGTACCTCGCGGTGAAAGTCGTGGAAGCCCGGCGGCTGCTCATCGTCTATGTAGCAGTCCAGCACGGCCGGTTGGCCGGATTGAACCGCCACGTACGCAGCCTCAACAGCCGCTCTAATTTCCGACTCGTGCGCCACGCGAATACCCAGGCAACCGGATGCCTCGGCTACCGCTGCGAAGTCCGGCTGCACCTCGAAGCTGGTGTCAATATAGCGTTCTTTATTGTGAAGCTGGTGGTACCTTATCCAGCCAAGCGCGCGGTTGTTAAGTACAAGATAGCAAATTCCCAGGCTATATTGAGCTGCGGTTGCAAGCTCACGCATATACATTTGAAACGCCCCGTCCCCGCATACGCAGACAACCTGCTCCTCCGGCCGCGCCAGCTTTACCCCGAGTGCGCCGGATACACCGGCGCCCATGCAGGTCTGGGCGCCCGGAGGCACACAGCCGCGCACCGGCACACGCATGTAGGGTGAGTAATACGACCACAGATCCTGCGCTCCGTTTTCGTTCACCAGCACCGAGCCGGTGCCAAACACCTCTTGGTACTCCGCCAGCACCCGCTTGGTTTTGAGGTGGTTGTACTCCTGCATGCACTCATTGTGCACCTCATTGAGATACGATGCTTTGGCGGCCTGAATTGTTTTGCTGCGAACAAGACGAGGCGATTTTGGATCCAGTGGTGGCAGAAGCTGGCGGAGTGTGCTGAGGGTACTGCCGACATCTGCCGTTATACCGATATCGGCCTGCCAGTTGCGATTGATTGCCGTGGCGTCGATATCGACCTGTATTATTTTTGCGTGGGGTGGTTGGTAGCTCCATGCTCCGGTCTCAAACTGCTCATTACGGCTACCTAGTATTAGTAGAAGATCGGCTTTGAAGTAGTGCTCGCGACCTATGCGAGTGAAGTAGAGGCCGGTCAGTCCAAGTGCTAAGGGATGGTTCTCATCAATAATCCCGCGACCTGAGGCGCTGCTTAGCACCGGAATGCCTTGTTCCTCGGCAAACGCACGTAGTTCCTCAAAGGCCTGAGAGGAAACGGCTCCACCACCGGCAATGAGCAACGGGCGTTTAGAGTGAGTAAGAAGATGGGCTGCCTGAGTCAGAGCCACAGGATCCGGCGCTGGCGGAGCCACATCGGGAGAGCGCTCATAGGGTGGTATATCAGTTGGCTTTAAACTTAGATCTACCGGGATTTCAAGGTACACAGGTCCGGGACAGCCGGAGCGGGCTATCTGAAACGCGCGACGTAGCGCCCATGGTGTACGTTCCGGGGCCGGAATTCGGTAGGCCCATTTGGTGATAGGCCGTGCCATGCTGAGCTGATCCGTTTCTTGAAAGGCTGGCATTCCCTCGTGGGCAACCGAAACCGAGGCTGAAATAACAATGAGTGGAGTTGCGGCCGCCTGGGCCTCAAGCACTGCCGAGAGCATATTGGTGAAACCAGGTCCAGTACTTCCAAAGCACACTCCGGTGCAGCCTGCCGCTCGTGCGTATGCCAGCGCCATAAAAGCGCCGGAACTCTGCTCGCGTGCATGAACCGAGGTTATGAGTTCTGAGTCGTAGAGCGCGTCATAAAGGAGCTTGGGGTTTCCTGGCATACCGAAGAGATGCCTAACGTTTTCAGCCTCAAGACCTTCTACAATCGAGTGCCATGCATTTCGCAATGTGCCCATATTCACCCCCCATCAGCTGCCTCAGGATCTATTCGGATTGCGGTACGCCCGACCGTGAACGTCGCAAGGAGGAGAACAAGCCCAACCACGGCGATGGTGTACGGTAGCAGGCTGGTACCGAAGGTTTCGGCAAGCAAGCCAAACACGGAAGGGAGTATCATTCCGCCGAGTGACGCAAAGATAAGAATAAAGTTGGTGAGAAACCCAGCGGCTTCGGGAAAGCGATGCGCGGCAATTGCCATGTTCATAGGGAAGATTCCAGCAGCCGCAACACCTATAACCGCAATAATTGCAATAGTTAGAGCCGGGATAGGTACAAAACTCCAAATACCGGCCGCCAGGACCACAATCGTGCTGATCATAATTAAGTAGCGGCCAACCCCCACACGGTCTGCAAAGAAGCTCGAAAGAAGCCGGCCTAATGCGAGCGTTACGGCCAGGATGAGTGCAAGCGCCGCAGGTGCAACAAGACCTACATTGAGCTCCTCCCAGTAGGAGGGTACCCAGCCATACAGCATGGCTTCCATGCTGACAAACAGAAAGGCCACCGCGGCCATAACATACACAATGGGCGCGCGTAGCACACCTCCGCGGCTGCCGGCGCGCCTCGTGGGAATGGGCATGACGCTGTCGGGGATGGTCCGTAGGGCAAACGAGCCGAAGAGTATAGGAATAGCTCCAATGAGGAAGATAAATCGCCAGGTTTCAGGGAAAAACCCTATGAGACCTGCAACGGCTGGAGCACTAATTGCCCCTACTGAGAAGGTCATGTGAAGCCGCCCCATTGACCGTCCGCGGCTAATGTTCGTTTTCTCCGACTCCACGGTCTGTACGCCAAGCTGTGTACATCCGTTTCCTATGCCACGTAGAAAGCCGAGAGCCAGCAGCATCGTAAAGCTATTGAAGAACATACTCAGCACGAGCGAGAGTACCATAGCAAGATTGCCGAATCCGATCAGGCGTTTGCGAGATACACGGTGGATCAGCCCGAGCAGTACGGCAATGGAGATAATCGAACCAACCGCTATGGAGGAGATGAAGTAGCCGGACTGAGTTAGACTAAAACCAAGTTCAGCTCGTAGATAGGGAACGAGAGGTCCTGCCATGCTGATTGAATACCCACTCCCAAAGAGCGAGGCGTACTGCATGACAAGGACTGCTTTTTGGTGAGTTGGCGAGTTCATATGGCCTCGGCGCTTTTTTTAGTGCGCTGTCGACTGTTGCTGGTTGCGTGCATTAAGCTCGTGCTCGTCTATTTCAACTGCATCCCACGGGTACTTTATCCAGGCATTGGGTAACTCACAACCGGCCCAGTAAGCCTCAACTTCGGTCGGAATAGAGCCGTTCTTCTTTTTTTGTTTGTTATGCAACACAGCGACACCGAGCTTGGCGGGGTGGTGGCGTAACAGCTCGCGGATGCAGTATTCAAGGGTGGTACGACTGTCATCAACTTCATCAATGAGAAGAATACTTTTGTTGGTGAGTTTCTGTTCTACTTCGTCGAGCCACTGAATTTTCCGGGGGCTTGGGAGCGTGGTCTTGTCCTCAAGATACAGCGAAATTCCTACGGTGTAGATTGGCACCTTTAGGTAGGTCTTCATGATGCGGGCAGGAATGTAACCACCGCTACCTATAGCCACAATTGCTTCTGGGACGAAACCAGAGGCCTGAATCCGCTCTGCCAGTTCTGCAACGGTCTTGTGAATATCGGAGTAAGAAAACGCAATAGGTTCCATGAGCTACCATAGTCGGAGATCGAATCTTTGTCCAGCCCGGGCCGAAAAGTATCGGTTGCCAGCGCAGTACACGTAACCATAATTTGTTGACCTCTCTTCATAAGGGACGTACAATTTCATGCATATGTACATGTTTGGCATTGATGCCTTTACAGACCATGCCTTTGCTGGCAATCCCGCTGTTGTGTGTTTGCTTGCGACCGAGGCTGACGCGGACTGGATGCAGCAGGTTGCAGCTGAGTTTGGTGTATCTGAAACTGCGTTTGTGGTGACACGACAGGGTGGTTTTGGTTTGCGCTGGTTCACGCCCCGCGTGGAG
>JAIVHN010000071.1 GCA_020201015.1 Spirochaeta sp.
GTGTTAGAAAACTCGCTCATTCTGCGACAAAGGTATCGTTCTGTATACAACCTCAACGAAAATCTACCCGCGACTACACAGCAAGGTTTGGAGGATCAGGCATTCCGGTTCACGGGTATTACCGGAGAGCATCAGGCACGCCTCAGTACCTTCCCGTTACAGGACTTTGAGATTTTTGGTCAAAGCAGTCTCGTATATCGTTTTGACACCCTTTTGTACCGTCGTGTCTTCGACTCCCGCAGTAATGATGAACCCGACGGCACGCCCGTTTATCGAGACGAGTATTTTGATTGGGATCCGGACTATGTTTCCAACCATGATGCGACGGCCAATCTGCGGGCACAACTATGGCGGGCAACCCAATCACTCAGCTTAACTGCAACCTTACCCCCGGTTGAGCAAGAGTTTTCCGGTCGGGCGGAAGCAAACACCGGGCCGTTGCGTACCATTGTTTCAACCGGGGTGCGCCGACCCGAGGATGAGGATTGGATATGGAATCCACTTGTTTTAGACCAACGATATCAACCAAATCCAAATCTTACTCTTGCCGAGCGTCTTGTGTACGAGATCGAAGAAGAGGAGATTACTTCCAGCGTAACCAACCTCAGACTCTGGTTCCTCACACTGGGATTAACAGCGCGAACCACGAATAGTTTCCGTTTTGTTGGTGCACCAAACGGGTGGGAAGAGCGGGACGACCGCGATTTTCGCCCGACAAATGCCAAGGTCTCTGTCGAGTACGACACCGAGACGCCTCCGTTATGGAAGAACAGAATCGGCAGTTCTGCCGTAATACGCTCCACACTCGATATGGATTTGCTACGATATACTGAAAGTGTTTTCGATATACGTTTTGAGTATCTTGCTCGCGTATATCGGTTTATGGACCTGCGTTTTGCATCGGTCACGCGAAACGACCAACCTTACAGATATATACCGCAATTGTCGGATGAGCTGGGACTGGCACGTCGTAACATAGTCCAAGATCTGTTGGATTCCTTCAATTTCTTTGACACCCGCGCGCGAGAAACTTCCTTCTTTAACGTGCAGCAACTTGAAATTGGAGTTGTACACTATTTAGATGACTGGACTCTCAGCATTGATTATTCCGGTCGGCCGGAGCTTGAGACCACCCCGGGAGGCATACAGCAGTTTAAGTGGAGTTCTCGCCTGGAACTGGCTTTGGTGTGGAGACCTATTCCGGAGCTTCAGCGTGAGATACTGTTCGAGGACGGCGAACTTGTTTTTGAGGAGTAGGAACGGTACAGGTGTGCCGAGCAGCGTGAAGACTGCAGATATTGGCGTCTTGACCTGGCGCTGGCGCCAGCACTATACTTTATCGAGGATAAGGAGAGGCATTGGCCCAAAGTACCACAGTTGTTCTTGCGGATCATAATATAGTCGGCGAGTTATGCGGAGCCAACGACCGAAATATCGCTCACTTAGAACGTCTCCTCCAAGCGCGTGTAACCACACGTGGAAATGAAATTCATCTAACCGACTCCGACCCAGAAAAACAAAGAATCTTCTCCGAGGTGCTTCGTCGGCTTGAACAACATGTGTATGCTGGCATAAGTATCGGTGTGGATCTGATCCAGTCCGTCTATCGCACGGTAACCGAAAATGATACACAAGGGGCGGATATGCTCCTTGAACAACGAATAGAGTTACCAGGTCTAGGGCCCACAATAACGCCCCGTAGTCATGCCCAAGCTTGTTACATTCAAAGTCTACAAACCAAGGAAATGGTTTTTTGCATTGGACCGGCTGGAACCGGCAAAACCTATCTCGCCGTGGCAGCCGCACTGCAAGACATTCTTACACGGAGAAAGCGGAAGCTCGTCTTGACCCGGCCTGTAGTTGAGGCCGGTGAGAATCTTGGTTTTCTACCCGGGGATCTGGCGCAAAAAATTAATCCGTACTTGCGGCCTCTCTATGACGCCATTGAAGACCTGAGTTCGGGCGAGTTGCTTCATAAACTTGAGTCAAACAACATGATTGAAATCGCCCCTTTAGCATACATGCGTGGACGTAGTCTGAAAGACTGTGTGATCTTGCTTGATGAGGCACAGAACACGAGCAAAGAGCAAATGAAAATGTTTCTCACCCGGATCGGAGAGGGCTCACGCGCGTTTATAACCGGAGATGTTACCCAGATCGACCTGCCTCGGAAATCAAATTCCGGTCTGTTGCATGCCGTACGGTTGTTAAACTCAATTGAGGAGCTCGATATCAATTTTCTTTCGGGGAAAGATGTAGTACGGAGTGCAATTGTTCAGAAAATAGTTGCAGCCTACGAAGCGGACACGGAACATCAATGAACACTATTGAAATAACTGCTGAGGACGTTCCTTTACCGGCGCCAGAGGATCGCATCGTAGCTTTTGTCAACGCGGTTCTGCTTCGTCTGAACAGAACTCAGCATGAACTCTCTATTTTGTTCTGCACGGATGATCGTATTCGAAAGGTCAACCTCGCTTTTCGGGGCAAGGATGAAGCAACCGATGTCCTGTCTTTTGCTCAGGACGAGGATGGTGATGCTCAGGACACTCATGCTCAGGAGGATGACGCTGCGTCTGCCGCCAATGTAGCAGCTGTCTCCAAGCGGGAAGACATGCAACCAGAGAGCCTACACCTGCTTGGTGATATTGTACTCGCGCTTCCGTATCTACGTCGGCAGGCAGAAGAGTATAAGGTTAGTTTTGAATCCGAGCTCAAGCGAATGCTGGTACATGGTATGCTGCATCTCGTAGGTGTTCACCACAACACTGAAGAGCAGCACCGAACCATGCTTGATCGCCAAGAAGCACTACTACAAGAACTTGAACAGGAGTATAGGTTTTGAAGGACATCGGCTTTTTAAAAAAGCTGTTTAGCCGAGATGAGTGGCGGGAAGCTGGCCTGGACCCGAGTCTGAGTCTGGAAAAACGCGACATGATTCGCGGTATTGTAGAACTCTCGGATACCACGGTCAAAGAAGTGATGGTGCCTCGAATTGACGTGGAGTTTATCTCGACAACCATGGATATGGCCTCCATCAAAAAAAAGGTGGCCGAGTTTGGCTACTCGAGGTATCCGGTGTATGAAGACACTATCGATAACGTAGTCGGTGTGCTCTATGCCAAAGATCTCTTGCAGTATCTGGGAGATGGAGCTGAAGCCCCAGCCGTACCGACAATAGCAAGGCGGCCATTTTTCGTCCCCGAGAGTAAACGGCTTGACTCCCTGCTCCGCGAAATGAAAAAGCGGCGTGTTCACATTGCCGTAGCAGTTGATGAGTACGGTGGAGTCTCCGGAATAGTGTGTCTTGAAGATATCCTTGAGGAAATAGTTGGAGAGATACAAGACGAGTTCGATAACGAACGCGAGGACATCCTTACTATTGGAGATCAAGTTTACCTCTGCGACGCGCGGGTTTCTATTGAAGATTTGAACGAACAGCTTAGTCTCAGTATCCCAGAGGAAGACTTTGATACTTTAGGAGGCTTTGTTTTTGAATTGTTCGGAAAGATTCCGGTAAAGTACGAAAAAACTTCGTTTCGTGATATGAGTTTTATCGTGCAGGAAATGGACGGCCACAAAATTAACACGGTGAAAATTGTTGCGGGCAAGGAAGAAAAAGACAATGCGGATTAAGCGTACGTTACGCCTCAACACTTGTGTAAGCGCGGTTCTTCTGCTAGTTGTGCCCGCTTTCGTCTCAGCGTCGCCTCGTGAGTCAGAGGAAGCAGGAAGGCGCGCACTTGTCACAGGCAATTACTACGAAGCTATTGAGTTATTTGCTGAAGCTCTAGATACGAATCCAAGATACCTTGAGGCTTTGCTCGGCACAGCAGAGGCATACCTTGAACTCAACGAAGCTGAAGTTGCAGAAGTGTTTCTTACTCAGGCTCAGCCGCTTGCTGGAAACCGGCCCATCTATCTGTTGCTTAGGGCGCGTGTGGAGCTTGCGAGCGGCCGTCCGGCAGAGGCGGAAGCGCATTATCGGAGCGTGCTTGAGCGTGAACCCAACAACGTGGACGCGCAGCTTGGCCTTGCCGAACTACAACTAGCCAACGGCAACGCCGCAGAGGCGCGACGGCTCTACGAAGACATTTTGCGTGTTTCCCCGCAGAGTCGTCGTGGGCTTTTGTCTTTGGCCTTGTTGTATGACGCACAAGGTGACAGTGAGGCTGCGGAGAGTTACCTATTAACTGCACTGCAGTACCACCGCGAAAACCCACAGGTGCATCTACTTGCTGGCGAGTATTATCGGGCACGGGGGCTTTTGACGCGGGCGGAACGACATGCCGGTACTGCGGTAGCGCTTGAACCCGAGTACCTTGGAGCCTTAACCTTACTTGCTCGAATTTTTTATGAACAAGACCGATACGCTGAGGCGGTTGGGGTAACCCAACAAGTTATTGGCATAGAACGAAACAGTCCGCATGCCTGGTATATTGCCGCGCTTTCCGACTACAAGCGCGACAGGCTCGAAGACGCCCTCGACGCATTTGAAATCGCAGTTGAGCTCAGTCCCGATCGGGAGATTATTCGACTGGCTTTAGAGGACGTTCTCCTGACGGAGTTGCCTTTGGAGGACGAGCGCCGTGCACAGTTTGCAGCTTACCATTTTCGTAGGGCCGAAGAGTTTGCCGATCGAAACTACCACCACCGCGCGTCGGTGAGCTATCGCAACGGTTTGCAGCTTGATCCTTACAACTACGACGCGCGTATGGCCTATGCCGACCTTTTTCGGCTCGCCGGTAGTAGTGCGCGCTATCTTCAGGAGCTTGAAGTCTTGCGAGATTTGGGACACGAACGTGACGAGTTACTAGATCGCATTGAAACATTTGCTCATCTCGGAATGGATGATGTCTCACATGGGTGGGGAGTGAATCAGTTCAACAGCCCTCGTGACCGAATTGAGGTATCGCTGTTCACAATAACCGAACCAAACCAGCTGGAGCTTCCCGACAGTGATGCCCTGCTGGTTGGTGCACTTCGCCGACATCTGTTGCGCTATGAACAGATTGCCGTCGCTACAAATTCCTTTCTTGCATCTGGCTTTGCCGATGCCTTTGCACGCGCTCGCAGCGCCGGAGACGACTATTTTGCTATTGTCCGTTACGACGAAGTAGATCGCAACTTCGGTAGCTATCTTACCTTGTATAGCGCGGCAACCGGCACCGAGGTGTCTCGCCTCTCAGCGCTACGAGCTGGAAACGATCGTGTACTTGAGGCGCATCGTTCACTTGCTTTGCAACTTGCCGAGTTAGTGCCGTTGCGCGGACGAATCCTCAACAGGCGTTTTGAACGGGCACTGATAAATATTGGACGTCTGGATGGAATTGAAGAGGATATGGAACTCGTGGTGGTACGGGCAAATGATTTCGATCTTGCGCCGAACCGCCCGGAGTTTCGATACTCAGACGACGCTGTCCTCGGGCGCTTTGTAGTAAGTGGGGT
>JAIVHN010000243.1 GCA_020201015.1 Spirochaeta sp.
ACCTGTATGTCGCCGGTTTTCAATTTGCTGGTTTAACAACCCTTCCTTACGGTCTTGGATTAGCCTACGGTATAGAGCGGGATCTAAGATTGCGCACACTCGGTTATATTGGGCTCAGCTACCATGATGACCGTGTTTTTTTCTCAGTCAACCCTACCTTAGGCCTACTTAACAGTTCCGGCCGCCCAGTAGCTCCCGGTGTTAGGTCTTCTATAGGATTCTACGTGCTGGACCGTGCTGAAATTGAATTTTCACTTATGAGGCCGTTTCTGACCAAGCTTTCCAACGAAGGCGACAATAATCAGTCGAAGGACGGCATCCGCGGTGCAATCTTCTTTGATGGCTATCTTGTTGGGGCTGAATGGCTTCGCACCATCTATCGTGAAAGAGAAAGTTCATTCTTACGGATATCGCACGTGCAGGAATATGCGCTTTATACTGAAATCTTTCAGAAAAACGTACCATATCGGGTCACATTACGGCTTGCCTACCAAGATCGCATTGTAGAATTTGAGGATGCTGCAGTTAAAGTTCGGACTTCAAGTATCGTGTTTGGTCCCACACTACTCATGCGTCATCGCCCCGGACTGAGCAGCAGTGTTGGAGTACATGCAGCTATCTTCACCCTCGGTCGCGACGACCTTTCGGGTGAAAGCATTAGTGATGAGTTTATGTATACCATGAACATTGGTATGGTGGTCGATCTTTCACAACTAAGCACGACGACTCAGTAAAGTGACGCCGCGCGCTTGGCGCCACCGGTGGGCTTGGGGCGCCATCCGCGCGGCTTTGCACCCCGGTGCACCCCCCTCATGGATGAGGGTTATTTACCCCATCCCCATGGATGAGAGGAAAAAAAAAGGACAGCCATTGTCTGACTGTCCTTCTTTAGCGATCCATACATGCTGTACGGAGTTGCTGTTCACATTACTTTCTAAATCCGAAACTGTACGTCAACATCCAACTCTCACGAGAGAGTCACAACAACAGACTTAGTTTTCGCCGTTGGCGTTATTACCGTTATCCGCATCCGGACCCGGATACATTCGCTGTTGTTCAAGGAACCTTAGTACCTGAATATTACCCAAACGTCTTATTTCAGCTTCGCGGCGCGCCTCTTCACGTTCTTGGAGAAGACCCCAAACGGCTTCGTCATCAATGTCACGTTCCACCGTCAGGGTGGCCAGGTCATAGGTTATGTTAACATCTTTAACGTACGAGATAAAATCGCCACCAACCTGGGCACCGTCACGGTATACTCGCATTCCCACCAACTTTCTCATAGGTGCTAACTGAGGATACAGCGGAAACTGCCTAAGTTCGCGATGCCGGACCTCGGTAATGTAGTTAGGGTTTTCCCACGTCAATTCACGCCAACCGTCGAAATCCAGATAACCCATGAAAACTTCCTGAGTCCTGTTGTTTTCATCCTGAATAATCAAGCTGAAAGCATGCGGGTAATTTAGCCCGTACACGTTTACCGAAACGGTTCGCAGCACACCAACGTTTTTGACTACGCCCTTGCTCTCATACTTGCGGCCCCGACCCTGTTCTTCTTGGGGTACCTCCATGGTACCATCAGGCTGAATCTGGTCCACATCCGCGTATGCCGGAATCTCGAACGGAGGTTCAACAAGCGCCCAAGCGTTAAAAGGTTCCGTAGGAAAGGTGACGCGGATACCCATGACCCCTTCGCCTTCAAACTGAGAGGCACCCTCACGCACGACTGCTTGCCGCACTCCGGTGTTACCTTGGCGCAATACGGTGCGCGCCGATGAGTTAAGTTCGACATCCCAGTTGTTAATCGCTAAGGAGGTTTTCATGAGTTCGCGGTCTTCCGCACTCACACTCGCCCCTGCGATGTTACTATAGTCAAGCAGAGTCGCTTCACTATCCCTGGGATTATCAGGCGGCCAGTCCGCCAGCAATTCAGAAAAATCGATAAGTGTAGACTCTTGCGTGAAGCCAGGCATAGCAACCGCCGCAAGCAACACGAGTAATACAACGAAAAACCGTTTCATCCCCATCTCCTTATAAGTATTCCAGCCCAATAACATGAATGTGTACAGGCTAAATTATATGGAAGACATTTCATTTGTCAACGAGTTTAAGCGCATTTCAAACGAATGCCTCTATTGTGAAGCATCTCTTGACCGGTTCCCTATGGGTAAACCTGTGTAGCGAGGCACACCCATCTCTTGACCGTCGACCGTGAACACTATCTCTCGTATTGCACGATAGTTAAAGCGAATCGTCCGTTCGAAGGCATTATGTATCGTCCAGAATCCGTCCGCATCCTCCATGTCGTGGAAAATATCTGAACTAAGGTCAAGATACAGCACCTTATCACGTAAGATCAAGCCACGAACCTGGGTGCTCCGAGGAACAACCCTGGAGTGCTGAATGTCAACCGGGCCTAGTATAACTTCTTCTACAAGCTGGAGTACTGTGTCTTCGCGATCTTTGAGACGGGGCAGCAATCGCCGCTCCCCAGAAATTTCGCCAGTTCGGATATCTGCGAAGAATAGCACCTGATAGTGAAGTGGTCCCCGAAATAAAAAAAAGAAGGCCAAAGAAACGACGAGTGTTCCTGCCAGTATTCCAAGGCAACCTCGCCAAAGCTGTTGCTGCGAGCGAGCTAAACGCATTTTATATTTCATAGACGGTTATTCTTCGAAGTCGTTGATAAATTGATGTATGCCAGTATAAATGCCCATCGTCAGCTTATGCAAGTAGGCAGAACGCGACAAACGGACAGCTTCATCTGTATTCGTTACAAAGCCCAACTCTACGAGAACTGAGGGCATCTTGGCATTTCTCACAACGTACCACGATTCCATCTTCATACCACGGTTAGGTGTAATGCTGCCGACTCTGCCGTGCAATCCGTCTAATACACTACGAGCAAGCAAAATGCTTTCTATTGTGAGCTCCTCATCACGCAGGGTGTTTAGAATAGATATGAGGTCAGGGTCATCTATTTCAGTACTTCGTCGCGAGATAAGCTCTCCTCGTGAAACCTCTGGAGACAGATACCATACCTCAAATCCAGTTGCCCGAGTGTTAAGGGATGCGTTTGCGTGGAGCGAAACAAAAAGGACTACCTCGTTATCCGCTAACACCATCTCGTTGGCCATATTTGTTCGTTCTTCCAGTCTGAGGTATGTATCGTCGAGCCGTGAAATGGCGACACGTCTATCAGGATATGACTGTCGTAATAAGTTGTACAGGTTCACGCCAACATCAAGGACAATGTCTTTTTCATAGATCTCGAACAACGATCCATCCACGGTATGTTTACCGATGGCTCCGGGATCTCGTCCACCATGACCAGGATCAATGAATATTGCCGCCACCCTGCGCCCGTCCGCTACTGTTCCCATATCAACATCACGGCCAGCGTTCTGCAGAAGGCCAAGGTAGCTTTCTGGGAACAACAACTCACCATCGTCGACACGTACGGGCGCGGCTCGCTGATACTCCGTGTAATCAAGGGTAATCCATGGCATGTCGGCAAAGAACCCAAGCGTCAGGCGTGGAGTGCGCAGTACTCCGTGGTTTGCAGCAGGGTCCCACTGCAACACAGCATCTGTGCGGCTAAGAAGCTGATCTAGTGTAAGGTACTCCTCCGTAGACGACTCAGCCGACTGCCCAAGCACGAGCCCGCCGGAGAGAAGAAGGATTAATCCTATACATACTAGCCTAAAATATCGTCGTGCCATAACCTACCGGTGAGTCGCGCAAGTTCCTCATCTGAGGGTGCGTCCCTGTTAATAGTATCGATGATAAACAGCGCTCCCTGTAGCCCACCTTTAAAAAGCGCGCGCCAAAAAACAGCGCCCAGTACAGCGTTTGAGTAAACCTCACCGTTCGGCGTCGTTACGCACGACTCAACCCGGTACCTCGTTTGCAGGAGGTCAAGTACCTCGCTCAGGGTACGCCCGTAATAATCGGGTGAGGTCTCAAGTTCCGGATGCGGAATCGCGATATACCTGCCCATGATTGGCTCGCTGTTCATAGCTGGCACCAATCCGTGCTGACGGTAAGGACGACGAGAATAAGAAGTTCGGGTCGATGTCGAGTAAAGCGGCATGTGTTTGAGGTGCTGTAGATTCGAACTGTGGCCCGGCCGAAATGCCCAGGGATATTCACGGCCGGATTCACCAAATAGGAAGTCATATGTCAGTGGGTTTCCGGGTTCTAATCGAGTACATATGTTCCGAACGTACTGCTCCGCCTGTTGTATAGCCAATTCACGATGCTCCGCACAGATGATAATATTCCCACATTTCTCTACGTTATTCGTGGGGAACAAGACGGTGCTCCCTACTTGAGCGCGGGGAAAACACGCAATGAGTTTAGCTGCCGCAGTTTGTACCGATGTGTCGGACATAGGGTCTTTACCGACAGTCGGAGTGGAAAACCCGGCTCCGGCCGAAGGCAGTCCGGTAATTTCCTTAACCTTACCTGGTATGGATATCCAGGCGCGTTCAGCCGAGGTCTTCCAAGGTTGAAGGTCTTCAAGAGATTCCGGCAGGTTGCGAGGGCGGAGGCCGAGTGCAAGTTCCATTGCAGCTTCGACAGGCTCAAACTCAGCGGCAGCAGGGAAGGTCCATCCTGACATATATCCACCGGAGAGTCTGGCGGCAATTTCACCTATCACCGCTTCTCCACCAGAAAGAAAAACATCTCCCTTTGCCGCGCCGTACTCAATGCCGAGCGCTCTCACTGCAGCACGGAAGCCCGAGATCAGGGTCGAGTACTCTGTTCCGGCAAGCGCGGTGGGGATTGTATGTCCCATCTCAACAAAATACGGCGGGAAATAAATGTGCCGGTCAGCTACCCCAACTATCACAATGCGACCATCAAAGACTAAAGCATCTATACTATACTCCAGACCGTCGATGAGCTGTTCCAAGATTACCCGGCCGCTGCGGGACTGCTGCGCGGCAAGGCTAACCGCACTAGTCAACTGGTCCTGATCGTGTATCAGTCGGATCCCGCGGGCGCCCATGTTGTCCACCGGCTTAGCAACCACTGGAAACCCTAAATCAGCGACTACTGCGGCAAGTGTCTTGTCCGTAAAGTCCGGTAGTGCACGGTGGCGCGGGCTGCGTATGCCGTGCCTTTGGAAACACTCCCGCATGAGCTCCTTGTCACTTGCTCGCAATGCGACCTCAGGCAGCATTCCCGGAAGCCCAAGCCGTTCCGCCGTGACGGCAACGGTGTACGAGAAATCGGTACCACATGTAAACACACCGTGCACAGGGTTAGATTTTGCGTATGTTGCAGCAACCAGTGCCACCTCGTTGGGATCTGCGATATCAGCTTGCAGGAATTCGGCTGCAAGTGGTCGCGAAGAGCTGTCAGGATC
>JAIVHN010000072.1 GCA_020201015.1 Spirochaeta sp.
TGCCAAAACAAGTGAGCATCAACGCTTTAAAGAGGCCATTGGAAAGCTTGAACTACCGGAAGAGGTTCGTGAACCGGTTGAGCAGGAGTTAGAGAAGTTCAGCCTCATGGAGCCGAACAGTTCCGAGTTTACGGTCACGCGCAACTATTTGGACACAATTATCACCCTCCCCTGGGGCGAACCTGAACGACACGATATCGACTTAGAAAAAGCGCGCCTTATCCTGGATGCGGATCACTACGGCCTTGAAGACGTTAAAGAGCGAATCCTTGAGTTTCTCACGGTGCGTAAGCTCAAGCAAGACTTTAAGGGCTCTATAGTGTGTCTTGTTGGTCCCCCGGGTGTCGGTAAAACCTCGGTCGGCAAGTCTATTGCCAAGTCGCTGGGCAAAGAGTTCTTTCGCTTCTCGGTTGGCGGTATGCGTGATGAGGCCGAGATCAAGGGTCACCGGCGTACCTACGTTGGAGCAATGCCGGGCAAGATTATTCAGGGCCTCAAAATCGTTAAGAAAAAAGACCCGGTCTTTATGATTGATGAGATCGACAAACTCGGACAGTCTCACCAAGGGGACCCATCCTCGGCCCTGCTTGAAGTATTGGATCCTGAACAGAACGTCGCTTTCCGTGACCACTATCTGGATCTACCGTTTGACGTCTCAAATATTTTTTTCATTACCACAGCGAACACGCTCGACAGTATCCCACCTGCACTGCTAGACCGAATGGAGGTGATTCGCCTCTCCGGATATATCGATGAGGAAAAGGTAGCAATTGCTCGTAAGTACATTATTCCAAAAAGCCTGGAACGCACCGGCTTCAAAAAAAAGGATGTCTCGTACAACAAAACATCTATGCTGAGCATTGCCAACGGCTACGCACGCGAGGC
This sequence comes from Spirochaeta sp., assembly GCA_020201015.1. Taxonomy (GTDB): domain Bacteria; phylum Spirochaetota; class Spirochaetia; order DSM-27196; family SLAA01; genus SLAA01. Next base: position 886 of record JAIVHN010000072.1, read on the forward strand.
CGGAATGCGTAACTTCGAGAAAGCAGTTGATAAGGTCCACCGGAAACTGGCACGCCGAATGGTACTCGAGTCGCACCAACCTCCGTACAAAATCACTCCGGAACTCGTTGAAGAGCTCCTGGGCAAACCGAGTTTTCGGGGTGACGAAGTGAAAAAAATCACGGGGCCTGGTATGGCTGTAGGACTCGCCTGGACGCAGTACGGCGGTGACACGCTCATGATTGAGGCCATTGCAAACCCAGGTAAAGAAGGTATTAACCTTACAGGACAGCTTGGCGCGGTGATGCAGGAATCCGCCAAGATTGCATACACCTATGTACGTCACCTGGCCGGAAGCTTTGGTGTGGAACGTGAGTTCTTTGAGAACAACCAGATACACCTGCATATTCCAGCCGGAGCAACTCCCAAAGACGGGCCTTCGGCTGGCATAACCATGGCCTCAGCTTTGTTATCTTTAGCCCTTGGCAAGACGATTAACACCCGACTGGCAATGACCGGAGAGCTGTCGCTGGTTGGTGAGGTGTTGCCAATAGGCGGGCTTAAAGAAAAGACTATTGCGGCGCGCCGTTCAAAGATCAAGGATATTCTCATTCCACGCGCAAATGAGCGTGACCTTGATGAGATTCCTGAACATGTACGCAAAGGCATCCGTTTTCACGCTGTTGACACAATGGAGCAAGTCATAGACAAATTGTTTTCATGAAACCGCTTCGAGTTCTTGCCGGGATCGTCATTTTTTTGGGCGCTGTCGTCGGCGGCGCCATTGCTCTAAGCACTGTGCTTTCCATGGTCGCGTCGGATGCGTCACAGCCCACCGCAGAGCCCGGCGTCGAGCCTGAGTCCGAGGCCATTCAACTTCTTCACCCGGACTTTACTCTTACCTTAGCGGAACTCCGGCAGTTGATATCGACGGCGCCGGAAGAAGCCCAAGCGGCTATTCTTGCTCGACCTCAATACTTTCTTGAGCTCATGAAGCAGGCCCTTGGGCTACCTGCCGACTATCTGGTGCTGGTGGATAAACAGAATCGCCTGTCAGCCGACTATCTTCCGCGCGACCTGGTGCAGTTAAATGAGTACTCCGACCAAATACTCCTTAACCGTTCGGATTTAAGCCTGCGTCGAGTACTCATGCCGGACTTACTGGCCATGATTGAGGCGTCGGCCCAGGAAGAAGTATCTCTTCTGGTTTCTTCTACCTACCGTTCCTACGACTACCAGGCCGGGCTTTTTCGGCGCAACGTTGAGCGCTTTGGTGAGGATCAAGCACGGACCTTTTCGGCCGAACCGGGCGCATCACAACATCAGTTAGGTACGGTACTAGATTTCGGCGATATCACCCCGGCCTTTGCCGAGACGGACGCCGGACGTTGGATGCGGGAAAACGCACACCTATTTGGGTTTTCGCTCTCCTACCCTCCGGACCTCGAGGACCTCACAGGGTATGTATGGGAACCGTGGCACTTTCGCTGGCTTACTCGACTCGGTACCGAGCTAGAACGGGAATTTTTCAACGGTATTCAGCAGCACTTCCTTGAGTTCTATCATGCGGCCGAACCGCGGTTGCGAGAAGCCTTAAAACGCGAGACCACGGAGTAAGATGTAACATGGAACTACTTGCACCTGCTGGCACGCCGGAAAAACTCCGCTTTGCGTATCTGTACGGCGCAGATGCAGCTTACTTTGGTCTGGGCGGACTATCGCTGCGTGACCGTGCAGGTAATTTTGACGACGGCGACCCGGCGGAACTGGCCGCCGCCCTACGGGCTACCAAGGGGAGCAAACGTCTGTACTGCGCCGTGAACCGGTATTTTCATAACGAGGAGTTACGCGCGTTTGAGGAACGTCTCGATCAGGTAGCACAACTCCCAATTGATGCCTTTATCGTAAGCGACCTTGGTGTTGTACCGTTGTTGCGGGCGCGTATGCCAAACTGCGAACTGCACCTCTCTACGCAAGCCAACTGTACCAACCGCGAGGCGGCCCGTATGTACCGTGATATGGGCTTTTCACGCATTGTTGCAGCGCGCGAGCTGTCTTTGCATGAGCTTTCCGAGATCAAGAATGCGGTGCCCGATCTGGAGATAGAAGCCTTTGTACACGGTGCGATGTGCTTGGCATACTCAGGGCGATGTTTTCTCTCCAAGTGGATGGCAGGGCGCTCGGGCAATACCGGTGACTGCGCCCACTCGTGCCGCTGGGAATATGCCTTGCATACCGGCGATACCTACCTTCAAGAGCGTGAACGCCCCGACGAATATTACCCAGTCATAGAGGACGACGGACACACTATGGTGCTGTCCTCACGCGACTTGTGTCTTATAGACCACCTGGCCGCCTTCCGTGACGCGGGCATAGACAGCTTAAAAATTGAAGGGCGAATGAAGTCGGTGTACTACACCGCAGTGGTAACTCGTGCGTACCGAAAGGCGATTGACGCTGTTATGGATCCAACGGCGCCCGACCCGGCTCCATTCCGCGAAGCGCTCTATGAGGTCAGTCGCCGCGAGTATTCGACCGGATTCTACTTTGGAGATGAAGCGGTACAACACCCCACCGAGACAAGCTACCGTGAGGAGTACCGGTTCCTTGGCGTGCTTGAGGAAGACAGTACAAGCGCCGCCAGTAGTCCGGGAGCAGCCGTTTACTTCACCGCCAAAAATGTATGCCGCATTGAGGACCAGGTTGAGGTATTGGGGCCGGACACTGCCAAACTTGGCTTGAACAATCCGGTATTTTTGGATGAAGACGGAAATGAAGTAGATGTCGTAAAACCAAACCGGCGATACTCCATTTCGGGCCCCTACGACTTGAGTGCGGGCATGGCACTTCGGCGGCGCATTTACGACAAAGAGCGGCTCAAAACCTAAGTGGCGTTCGGCTTGGCTGAGCTCGGGCTGACTTGACCGAGCCGGGCTGGGATGTTACGCGCCTTGCCATTCATGTCCAGTCACGCTATCCTCCGGGGTTATGGACAGTATAGAACAGCGAATGGCCAGCCTCGGCATAGCCATACCGGAGATCCTGCTACCAAATTCCAGCATCAACCTGGAACGTTGGGCGGTAATTGCCTGCGACCAGCACACAGCAAGCCGCGACTACTGGAACCAAGTAGAGAGTTTTGTAGGCGAAAAGCCGTCGACGCTACAGCTCGTTTTTCCTGAGATATATCTAAACGACTCCGATAAAGACCACCGAATTGCCACGATCAAGAACACAATGACAAGGTATCTTGAGGATGGTGTTTTTGCGGAACCTTCTGCAACCGCGGTCTACCTTGAGCGTGACACCGGACGAGTGACTCCCCGACGTGGTTTGATCCTTAGTTTTGATCTCGAACAGTATGACTACTCGCCTGACTCCGACAGCCTTATCCGCGCTACCGAGGGGACTATTCTGGACCGAATTCCACCACGAATGGACATTCGCCGTGGCGCCCCACTTGAATCCCCCCACATAATGGTACTGGTAGACGACCCAGAACATAGCGTGATGGCGCCCTGGAGAGAAACGCCCACAACGCCTGGCCGAGAACTGCTTTACGAAACGCAACTCATGTCCGGCGGTGGACACATTAAAGGTTACCGCGTTGGGGAAGCGGAACTGCGATCGGTAATTGATGCACTTGAAGCGCTCCAAGCTCCGGAGAGACTAGCGCAACGTTACGGAGCCGGTGGTCGCTTGCTCTTTGCAATGGGTGACGGGAATCACTCCCTGGCCACAGCAAAAGCGATCTGGGAAGAGCTAAAGAACAAGGGAGCCGACCCCGAGATGCATCCGGCGCGTTGGGCCTTGGCTGAGCTGGTCAACCTACATGATCCGGCGCTGATTTTTGAGCCTATACATCGCGTCATGCTGGGCATGGATGTCGGCCGGTTTCTTAATGCAGTACGCAGCTGTCCCGATTGGGAGTATGAACCCACCACATCTACCTTACGCAACCCGCCGGAGACCGCACCGGAAGGGAGTATTCTTATGCTAAGCCAAACTGACTCCGGGATCCTCCGCCTAAAAGACAAAGGACGACTGGCAGCGGCTACGGCTCAAGAGTTCCTCGACTCGTTCTCTTCCGACGCGGCCATTGGCGAGCAGCCCGAGGTGGACTACATCCATGGGTCGGCTACCGTTGCTTCACAGGTGCAGCAACACAACGCGGTGGGGCTTATTCTCCCTGAGTTTGATAAAAACGGCCTATTCCGCACGGTTGCGCGTGAAGGAACGCTGCCCCGCAAATCTTTCTCAATGGGGGTAGCTGCCGAAAAGCGCTACTACCTCGAGTGCAGGAAGATTCTCACCTGACGCGAGACACTCCCTCATGATATACTTACATTAGGTATCCGATGAAAATCTCTATTGTCTTCGCGTTGTTGCTGCTGCCGCTTACGGCTCCAGCGCAGCAACAGAGCACACAGCTTGTCTTCGCTTTTGTTGGTGTTTCCTCGCTTGATGAGGAAATAAGTGGAGCGGAGATACGTGTACTGGAGCGGAGATACGTGTGCTTGAGAATCGCCTTACTACGGCACTTGTAGGCATAGCGGAGTCACAAGGGTACAGCATAATTATTCCTCGCAACCGAGATTTAATTCGCAACCAGATAGGTTCGGTGAATAGCGCAGGACAGCTGCAGACCGGTGCCGGGCTTGCCGAGCTTGTTGCAGCCCACGGCGTTGTCGCTGGTGAGATTCATGTGATCGAGGAACAGTATTTTTTGGATCTACAGGTAATTTCGACTACAAGTAGTGATACGCTTTTTGCGTATAGCGCCGAATTCGAAACCTACCTCGCCGCCTTAGATGGCGGCCGCAACGCGATGTATGCTCTTTTTGACCTTGAGATCCGTGAAACCTATGAAAGTAGCATTGCAGAACGCGAGTCCGACGCTGTACCAACCGACCACTCACAAGACACGCTGTTTTATGAAGACCCGTCTGCGTCGCTTGTAGTCGGGCGCTGGTCGGGTGATGTAGGGATCGATCACGTAGAACTCTTCCCCGATGGCCAAGGTGTTGCACGTATTCCCGGTGGTCATACAATGCGTCTACGCTTTGAGACTCAAGAAGATCAAGTTGTTGTATTTCAAGACGAACCGAACGCGCCCAAACTGTACTTGGGAAGTTTCCCTTACAATCTAGCGGTCCAGATTGTTGAGTTGGCTCGTCCAATGCGTTGGATTTTTCGGCTTAGTCGTGATGGGATGCAGCTCATAGGAAACAAAGAGACTACCTCAGTACGTGTTGAGCGAAGCCAGATAGTTGGCGCCGACAACAGTTACTCACGTCCGGCTGCGTGGGAACGCCTGCCATAACGTAGCTCACACACTAGCTTACTTTTCGGGGCTGCACTGGAGCTTTACTTTCTGGAACGGGCGAAACAGCTCTCGCGCGGCGTGCTCGCTGCGGAGCATTCTTACCCCACATCATTCCGATAACCAATACAAGCAACCCAGCGCTCAGTGCAACAGCCCTTATCCATGGATAGTGGTGTGGCCCCCCAGCAATTGAACTTATCATTCGTCCTGGTCGCAAGCTTTCACGTACGCTGCTCGGATTCGGGTAGCCAACAACCCTAATCACACCTTCGTTTGCCCGATATAACCCAATACCACGCCCCTCTATCACAATTGCCTCAGAGCGTGTCCGAAGATCTTCAATACGCCGCAGAAGCCGTGCATTCTCGCGCTCAAGCTCGGTAACGTTGTCTCGAAGTGTCTGTGCATAGTCATTGTGGCGCCTATATTCAAGAATTCCATAACTCGAAAAAATGACAGTCAGGGACAAGTAGGTTAAGGCCGCTGCACAGAGTGCTGTGAGTAAGGAATTTTGGGTCATATCTCTTTCCTTTATAACGGTCTTACTGTACGGTTGCTTTAGATGTTGACAAGCAAAAACTCCTCACAGTACCTTAGTTTTGCGGTTCACTGAGGCGAAAGAGTTGCCGATACATCCTATGTAGGACTTAACCTCATCGCCTAGGAGTGTTTCATGGCCGTCGACGAAACTACATACGGCAATACAAAAGCCGACGAACTATCCGAGTCCGAGCTCGAGCAATACGGGGTGTGGGTGAAGTCCGCTCCTGAGGACCTTGACCAGGAGGATGACGACTCACTTCAGCTCGAAGATTTCTCGGTCGACGAGCTTGAAGATTCTGCGCGCAGTTTCCTTGGGGAGGAGAACGCGCAGACGGAGCAGCCGTCTAAGTTCGACGAGGACATCTTCGATGAAATACCGGTATTCAGTGACGAAGAGGAAGACCTCTTAGCAGAACTCGAGCGTTCCGGTCCTTCCCAGACTGATTCACCAATGGATGCCGACAGCTCATCCGAAGAGAATCTTGAGTTTTCCGGACGTAAGAACTATGTACTCGACATACATGACGCCTCAACGGACTACTCCGAAGAGCATGAGAATGGCTACCAAGTCGAGACCGAAGACGAGAGTTTTGCGGATATTGAGCAGGAGTTCAATGCCGTAGAACCCACCGAAAGTTCTTTGACCCTTGGAGGAGAATTTGAGGTGCCAGGTGAACAGGGTGAAATGTCGCCAAGCGACTATCCCAACCTTGAAGATTATGCGGGCCCTGATCTGGAATCTACCTCACTTCCGAGCGATGATGATGACACCGACGACTATGACGATATCCAGATAGATCTTGATCACGATTCAAGTATCCCTGAACTTGAACTTGATGAGAAAACCGAGCATGGCGTAGACAACCTCACTCATGATGAGGAACAGCTTCTTCATGATGCTGAAGACTCCGTTGTAGCAACCGAGAAGGATGATGAAATGGATCAAGCCGCCTATAAACTCTTGGAACAAATCCAGCAAGAGATTGTTACTATTAAAGAGGAACTTCACGAGGTTCGTGACGACATAGAAGATATTCGTTCATCTCGTGACATGCTCTCTTCGGCAGGTGCTGAAACATCCCAACGCCCAAAAAAAGAGACGTCACAAGAAGCCTCCGGTTTGCTTGATCCTGGTTTTTTTGAAGAAGATGAAGACGAGACAATCGCCCTAACCGGTGACGAACTAGACAATATCCTTAATACTGCCGACTTTGTTGAAGCGACGGGAGAGTCCTCCTTAGTTGATGAGACCCTTAATGAGCCTGAGCAAGATTCACTGAGCGAGGTTACTGTACCAACCGAAGACAACACTGAAATCTCGGATGTAACTTTTGAGACCGACCCAAGCATAGAAGCCGATGGTGATGAGCTGGACGATCTCGATCTTGAGTCCGACTTTGATATTTCATTTGAGCAGGAAGCACCTAACGCATCCGAAGAGTCAGAAGACACAACTGAAGAGCCGCTCCAAGACGACATCATCTCTCTCGACGGCGAAGACGATGCTCTTGAGCTCGACGATGCTCTTGAGCTCGACGACGAACTTGACCTCGAAGTAGAGAGCGAAGAAGACGAAGATGACGAGATTACCGTTGAAATTACCGACTCAGACGAATCAGACACCAACGAAACTGATAATGCAGAGCTTGCGGATTTAGAGGTGGATACTGAAGCGCCCCATGATGAATTACAAGCAGAGGATGACGAATTAGATGACGAATTAGATGACGAACTTAGTGACGAACTTAGTGACGATTTGGATCTCGGTGAATTAGAGTCGGAACTCGACGACCTTGAGGGTGAAGACATTCCTCTTCCAGTTGACAAAACCGAAACGGATAGTTCAGAAGCACCAATTGAGGAAATATCACTCGAGGACGAGTTAGACGAGCTAAATGAGGATACAG
>JAIVHN010000073.1 GCA_020201015.1 Spirochaeta sp.
TACGCGCAGGTACGTGAGGTGCAGGCAAGTAGAGGCCGCAGCGGGACATGGCGATTCGACGTGACGGTGGAGCACAACGACACCGGCTGGGACCATTACGCCGACGCGTGGCAGGTACTCAACGCGGAGACCGGCGAGGTCTTGGGAGAACGCAAGCTACTCCACCCGCACGTCAATGAGATGCCGTTCACCCGCAGCCTAACGGTGGAGATACCGGAAGAAGTCACCACCGTACGCGTCCGTGCCAAGTGTAACGTTCATGGCTACGGCGGTCGGGAAGTCGTGGTCGAACTCCAGTAATTACGCTACACCGCGCCTCATATCACACCAAATTAACTGACATTTCTCGTTATTTGGCTCATATACCTTTGTCAAAAGTCTCTCGGTGTATTAAGTTGTAGATACAACTGTACACAAGACACAAAGGGAGCTTTCAATGATTCCGACACAGCAGATTCCAAACCCCACAATGCCGACATGCAAAACGCCACGCTTGCTCGAAGGGCAGAAAGCGCTGGTAACCGGTGCCAACTCGGGAATAGGGCGCGCGGCTGCACTGTCACTTGCCGAAGCGGGCGCCGACGTCGTGGTGAACTATATCGGCGGGGAGGAAGCCGCAGCGGACGTCGTCAAGGAGATAGAGTCGCGTGGTTCACGCGGCATAGCTTATCGCGCAGACATCTCAGACGAACAACAGGTGCAAGCTATGTTTGCCGAGATGTGTCGTGAGTTCGGAACGGTTGATATCCTCGTCAACAACGCTGGCATTCAAAAAGACAGCCCATTTGATCAAATGACCCTGGAGCAGTGGAACGCAGTACTCAATGTCAACCTCACCGGACAGTTCCTCTGTGCACGTGAGGCGGTCAGAGAGTTCAAGCGTCGCGGAGTGGTTCCGGAGGTCTCTTGCTCTGCAGGCAAGATTATCTCTATGAGCTCGGTGCACGACTCTATTCCCTGGGCCGGACATGTCAACTATGCGACGAGCAAGGGCGGAATAATGTTGATGTACAAATCAATTGCACAGGAGATGGCGCCCTACCGCATCCGAGTCAACGCAATTGCACCCGGCGCGGTGCGAACGCCAATTAACACCGAAGCGTGGGAGACGCCTGCAGCGTACGAGGAGCTTATGCAGTTGATACCGTACAAGCGAATTGGCGAACCGCGGGATATCGGCCAGGCGGTGGTGTGGCTTGCATCCGACCAGTCGGACTATTTGGTAGGCACCACGCTGTATGTGGACGGTGGAATGATGCTGTATCCCGGTTTTGCAACCGGTGGATGAGGAGCGGGGTATGGAGAACAATGCTGCAACAAATCAAGCTGAAAATCCCAGGACCGAGCGCCAGCCCATGGCCGGTACATACCAGCCTATAGAAAATTATGGCCTGGTGGGTGATCTTCACACCGTAGCCTTGGTAGGGCTGAACGGTTCCATTGACTGGTTATGTCTACCTAACTTTGACTCGCCTTCGGTTTTTGCCGCTATGCTTGATGCCCAGAAGGGCGGGCATTTTTCAATCCGCCCGGTGGCCGAGGGCATACGGGAGAAGCAGTTCTACTGGCCGGAGACCAATGTCCTGGTGACCCGGTTTTTCACTTCCGGAGGGGTGGCCGAGATCATTGACTTCATGCCGGTTGGGGGGACGGAACCCAGCACTACAGGTCACCACTTAATACGAAAACTCTCGGTCGTGCGTGGAAGCATGCGTTTTCGGCTGGAGTGCGCTCCTTCGTTTGACTATGCGCGAGCGACACATACGACAACCCTTCAAGATGACGGGGCGATATTTTCATCTGCGGCACTGCGACTAGGCCTTGCTACCGGAATTGCGCTTCAGGAGAGTCTGCAGGCGACTCCCGGCGGCAGCGGGGCATCTGCAGAGTTTGAGTTAGGCGAGTGCGCCGAGGAAACATTTGTGTTGCAATCCCTCGCCTCCGAGGACACCAGCTGCGGTGTAGTGCTTAACGCCGACAGAAGTGACGAACTCTTTGAAGCTACGGTTCAATACTGGCGGAACTGGCTCTCCAAATGTTCCTACACCGGCAGATGGCGCGAGATGGTGCAACGCTCCGCACTCACACTTAAGCTTCTCACCTATGCACCGACCGGCGCAATTGTTGCTGCGCCCACGACAAGCCTCCCCGAGGGCATTGGCGGCGAGCGTAACTGGGACTATCGGTACACCTGGATCCGCGACGCTGCCTTCACGGTCTACGGACTCATGCGCATTGGGTTTACCGAAGAGGCTGAACGGTTTATGAGTTGGGTGGAGGCAAGGTGCCACGAGCTAAACCCGGACGGTTCGCTGCAAATCATGTACGGAATTGATGGACGTCATGAGTTGGCCGAACAGACTCTTGACCATCTTGAGGGGTATGCAGGCTCAAAGCCGGTGCGCATCGGCAACGGCGCCTGGGATCAGCTGCAGCTTGATATCTACGGTGAACTCCTTGACTCGGTATATCTTTTCAACAAACACGGCATCCCTATCTCTTACGATTTCTGGCAGCAGCTGCGGAAGTTAGTCAACTGGATTGCCGACAACTGGGAACGAACCGATGAAGGCGTCTGGGAAGTGCGTGGCGGACAGCGCCACTTCACCTACTCCAAACTCATGGCCTGGGTTGCGCTGGACCGCGGTCTTCGGCTAGCGGAAAAGCGATCCTTCCCGGCCGACCGAGACCGCTGGATTACCGTGCGGGATCAAATATTCGAACGAATTATGGACGAGGGGTGGAGCAAGGAGCGTGGAGCATTTGTCCAGTCCTTTGGGTCTCAGTCACTGGACGCTTCCAACCTCATGATGCCGTTGGTCTTTTTTGTCTCTCCGGGTGATCCGCGCATGTTATCCACGCTTGATGAAACCGTGAAGACACCTAAAGAGGGCGGACTGGTCGCAAACGGCCTGACCTTCCGCTACAACGTAGAAGAAAGCCCCGACGGGCTCAGCGGCGAGGAGGGAACCTTCAACATCTGTTCGTTCTGGCTGGTAGAGGCGCTTACCCGTGCGGGCCAACATGACCACCGGCGCCTTGAAGAGGCGCGCCTCATGTTTGAAAAGATGTTCGGATTTTCTAATCACTTAGGGCTGTATGCCGAAGAAACGGGACCAACAGGCGAGCATCTGGGTAACTTTCCCCAGGCCTTCACACATCTATCACTTATCAGCGCCGCATACAATCTGGACCGAGCGCTGGGAACAAAAAACAGATAAGGAGCATAGCATGATCAGTACACTTTTAAGCAGGAACAACGGAACGCTTTCAACGCCCGCACGCGCGGCTCGTGTAGTGCTGGTAGCAATGACGCTGATATTTCTTCCGACGGTCTGGGCGCTTGCTGGCGGCCAACATGAAGGGGTTATCAACACCACCGAGGGAGTTGCAATAGAGGGATATGACGCGGTTGCATACCACACCCTCGGCGAGCCAACCGAAGGTTCGCCACAGTTCAGTGCCGAGTGGGACGGCGCCACCTGGCATTTCAGCTCGGCCGAGAACCAAGAGCTCTTTGCCGCAGACCCCGAGCGCTATGCGCCGCACTATGGCGGGTACTGTTCCCAAGCGGCCGCACAGGATCAGGTAGCAGCAGGAGACCCAGAGATCTGGACGATAGAGGAAGGGCGTCTCTTCCTCAACTATAATTCCCGGTACCAGCGCCGATTCCGGAGTGAGCTCACAGAGAACATTGCAAAAGCAGATGCGAACTGGCCAGCACTGCGAGCCGGTTTAGCTGAGTCGGCGCAGGATGAGTAAGAACATGGAACGGCCAATCGTGCGCCATGCCCTTGTAGGCGTGGCTATTGGATTTGGACTGTCGGCGTCGTTCTATTTCTTTTGGGGCGCTTTTCAAGCCTTAGGGTTCTTCCTATGGTCAATTGTCGGAGGCGGTGGCGGTGGTGTCCTTGGCGGATATCTGACCGGACGTATTCTCGGCACGGAGCGTGCTGCATTTGGACTGTTCGGGGCAGCTCTCGGAGCTATTGCCGTCAGAGTAGCAATCTTTGTTTTGTTTGGTTCGTACTAAAGGAGCGTGCTGCATGGCAACAAGAACCACAGGAAGGACACGAACACCAGGAAGGAACCAAGTCGTGCGACTCATCACCGCGAGTTTGATCCTTTTCGCGGCGGCATCCGGCAGTCTCTTTGCGGCCGGATCGGCCGAGTCGTTTGATGAAGCCTTGGAGTCAATCTACGAAGGTAGGCATAACCTGGTCACCGGCGACGAACTGGTAGAACTGATGGACGCTGGAGCCATTGGCCGTGATGTGTATCTGCTCGACATTCGAAGCACAGAGGAATGGGAGATAAGCCGCATAGAGGGCGCCGAGTATATCGACTATAATGATTTCTCTCTGGACGACGTTTCTCATATCCCCCGAGACGCGCCAATTATTCTCTACTGTGCAGTTGGATGGCGCTCGGGACGAGTTGGCAGAACCATGCGGGATGCCGGTTTTAGTAACCTGCAGGATCTATACGGGGGAATTCTCTTATGGGCCGACGAGCGACGTCCAATGGTTAATGATGAGGGCGAAACCGAACAGGTTCACGGCCGTCAACGCCGTTGGGGTCGGTGGGTTCAGCATCCAGAAATTGAAGTAGTCTATTGAGATGTACATCTATTGGGGAGGTGCCTTATGGCAGAGAAGCAAGTAGCGGTTGTAGCCGGTGGCTCAGGCGGAATTGGCGAGGGGGTCGTTCACGCGCTGTTGAAAGCAGAGTATAGGGTGTATGTGCCTACCCGGCAGGGTGACCGTTCGGAGCGGCTCAAAGCCTATGTAGGCGAGGACGCAGACCTCATCACCATGCCGGGCGACCTGTGTGATGAGCAAGCGGTCGCCGCGCTACGTGACGCGGTAGTTGCAGCCGAGGGCCATATCGACGCAGTTGTAGTCTCGGTCGGAGCGGACTATTACGGCTATCGTCTGCACCGCATGCCACGGACCGACCTGGACCGCAGCATTCACGATAACCTCATCACGCACTTCAACATCCAACGCTCCTTCATTGAGCAGCTCCGGGCACAAAACTATGGCGTGTATATCACTCTCATTGGGCCGGAGGCCGAGAATATTCGAGCCGATGCGGGAATGGTGTCGATTGTAGCCGCAGCGCAAAAGATGATGTCTCGGGTAATTGCCTCCGAGGCCTCGGACTCCAAGATTCGCGTTCACGCCCTCACCGCGCACACAACCGTGCAAACTCGCAGCCGAGGATCCAACAGCAATGAAGACTGGATAACCGCCGAGGAACTTGGCGAGTATGCCGTTCGCCTTATCCAAGATCAGATACCCGGGTCGCAGGATACCCTTCACGAGCTGCGCGGACT
>JAIVHN010000244.1 GCA_020201015.1 Spirochaeta sp.
ACCATAAATGTAGCGAACAGCATAGCAACCGCCGTGAGCGAACGTTCGCCGCCAGACAGTAACTCAATACTCTCAAGCTTTTTACCGGGAGGTTGCACGAGTATCTCGATTCCCGATTCCAGCACGTTGTCCGGTTCGGTAAGCCTAATCTCGGCACGACCACCACCAAACAAGCGACGGAAGATATTATGAAAGTTTTTCCGAATCTTGTTAAAGGTCTCCGCGAAGAGCTGAGCAGACTCACTTTGGATCTCTGCGGTAACGGCCGCCAGATCCTCGCGAGCCTTTCTCAGATCCTCGAGCTGACCGCTCAGGAACTCATAGCGTTCAGCAACCTCGTTAAACTCTTCAGGCGCCATGAAATTAACGGTCCCAAGCTCACGGACTTGTTCACGCACGACCGTAAGCTGGTCACGCAAGTCTTTTGCCGGAGTTTTGAGCTCAAGGAGTCGCGACTCATACTCGCGAAGGTCACGTGAGTGCCGCTCCTCAAAATTGCTATAGATGTTCCGTATGTCCGAAGCAATCTCGGTCACCGACATCTGCAACCGCTCTACCTCACCTTGGCGTTTCTCAAGAGTTTGCATGAGCGCTTTTACACGCTGCTCCTTCTGAAGCAGATCGTGGTTCTTGGTCGAGATGGTCTTTTCCAGACGCGCAAGCTCCTCACGAAGGCTGTCTTCGCCCCTCCTACGCTCGGCATGACGCGTTTTCAGCTCCTCCATCTCCTGCGCAGACTCATCCAGACGTTTCCGACTGTCTGAAATCTGTTGCTCGGTATCAGAAAGCAGTGACTCCTGCTCGCCGCGTTCGCGTTTTGTCCGTTCATGCGCCTCAAGTACCGCCTGACGACGTGCGCGAACTCGTTCACGGCCAAGGCGCAGCTCTTCGAGAGTTGAGCGGTACTCGGCAATTTTCTGCTGAAGCTTGCGATTCTCCTCGGTCAGTGCCGCGCGTTCCTCTTTTGCATTCTTTATTTCAGTGCGGCAAGCTACGATACTCTCATCGATTTCGCGTTTGTGCGTAATGATCCCCTCAGGCGCAAGGAACTCATCCAGGAAGCTAGGAATTATCGCGCGGTACCGACCAAGAATATCACGCAACTCCGCAATACGCGTCTCAAGCGCTGCAAATCCGTCCGCAGCAGTATTTAGGAGCCCGGATGCGCGGTCGGAACCTAGTTCTTTGTAATCTGAAATATCTCCAAATAAGTTCCGTTTACCCTCGGCTGCAACCACGAGCTCATCCATAGCACGCGCGAGCTCATCCTCCAAGGCAGAACGCTTGCCGGTGGAGTATCCGGATTGCAAAAGACCACGATCCAGCTCACTTACAATGCTGTCGGTCAGGGATCTCATCTCACTCTGGAGTTCTTCTTCGCGAGCTTCTTGCTCAGTCGTGATTGTCTCAAGCTCGCGTATGCGAGATTCATTTGCGGCAATACGCTGGGCGGCGCCCTTGAGGGCCTCGTCGAATTCGTTAATCTGCGTTTCGGCTTCACCTAAGCGGTTTTCATAGTCGGTAATCTCACCTTCTATGCGTGCTGTATCTGCCGAAAGATCTGCAATCTTAGCTCGCGCACGGTCGGCCCGACGTTCATCGCTTTCAATTTTTTCATTCAATTCCTGCGACCGCTCGGCTAGTAGACGAATCCGACCTTCAATTGTGTTGCGCTCAAGCTCAGCCGCATAGAGTTTTTTCTGCGTCTCAACAAGCTCACTCTCCATGCTGTTGACTTGATCAAGGTTCTCCTCAAGCGAGGTATTGATGCCGTCTATTTGGCTTTTGACCGAGTCCCGATCCGAGGTACGCTTGCCAAGGAGTTCCGTACGCTTATCCTGCTCTTCAAGAAAACCACGCAGACGGAGAAGCTGAATATTAAGTTCAAGCTCGAAGGTCTGATCTCGCAGCTCACGATGTTTTAAGGTTTTTTCAGACTGCCGTTTAAGTGAGTCGTAACTCCGCTTTACCTCGCCAATAACACTTTCCACCTGGCGCATGTTGTCTTCGGTACGCTCAAGCTTACGCTCGGCTTCCTTACCTCGAAGCTTGAACCTGGTAATAGCTGCGGCCTCTTCAAAAATGTGACGTCGTTCCTCAGGTTTGTTTGAAAGTATCTGGTCAATCTTCCCTTGTTCCATGATGGAGTAGGACGATTTCCCAATTCCGGTATCATAAAACAATTCCCGCAGCTCTTTCAGGCGTACCGGTTGATTATTTATGAAGTACTCGCTGTCACCGGAGCGGAAAAGCCGGCGTTTTACCGCTACCTCGGGCATGTCTATAGGTAGAACACCTTGATCATTTGCTAGAGTAAGCGTAACCTCGGCAACGTTGACTGCCTTCCGACTCTCGGTACCGTTGAAAATAATGTCTTCCATGCGATCTGCGCGCAGACTCTTGGTGCCTTGTTCGCCCAGAACCCATTTGATGGCATCCACCACATTGCTTTTACCACAGCCGTTTGGGCCTACTAGAGCAGCAATTCCGTCGGTAAACTCCACACGCGATTTATCTGCAAAGGATTTGAAGCCGAAAATTTCGATACTCTTTAGGAACACATTCTCTCCCGATAACCGCAGCGTGGCAGTTGTAGGTAGTGTACACACCGGACCGGACCCTTGCAAGGCGGACCGGTGCCGGCTACAGTTGTACTATGAACTTGATATGCGGCATCGATGAAGCTGGACGTGGCCCGCTTGCGGGACCGGTGACTGCCGCCGCGGTTGTGCTACCGCCGTCATTTGATAGAGACCGGCTTGACGACTCAAAGAAGCTTAGTTCAAGTCGGCGAGAACTGGCCGCGTTGGAGTTGCGTCGCACCACCTTATACGGCCTCGGTTGGGCCACTCATTATGAAATTGACGCATTGAATATTCACAAGGCAACCTTACTAGCCATGGAGCGCGCCCATGATCGACTCATGCGCGCCGTCAAGTTTTTACTGCATGGTTACGCGGTTGCCAGCCCTGCTCCGCGCAAAAGCTGTAGAACGACGCAACCGCCAAACTCTCGTCCGGCCTGGAATACACTGCTACCTTGGGGGGAACTTAATCTCCCACCACTGGTGCTCGTGGATGGGATACATCCACCATGCCTCGAGTATCAGACCCGGTGCGTAGTAGGAGGCGACCGCCTTCACCCGGAGATTATGGCGGCATCAATCCTGGCAAAAACAGCAAGAGACCGATGGATGCGCGCCTATTCGGAAATTGAACCGTTGTACGGTTACGAACAACACAAGGGTTACCCAACCCAAAAGCACAAGAAGCTCATAGCCGTACATGGGATATCACGTGTCCAGCGCCGCAGTTTTCGTTGTGTCTAATCCTCTATGCTTTCGGACTGCATCAAGGTTTATGCGGCTTGTTATCCTTGGCGTCACCACCCTTCGGCTTGCGGGTAAACACCCGCACCGGGCGTTCGCCACTACGCGGCCCCCCGGGCCCGGCAAAATCGGCACTGCCGGGTTTGCGGTTACCACCTGTCTCTGCCGGACGCTCACGCTCAGCGCGGTCGCTGCGGGTGTCACGCCCTCGGTTGTCGCCGCGACGTGAGTCACGATTACCGCCACCAAACTGTCGGCCACCGCGCTCGCCCGCGCGCTCGCCGCCGCGCTCCCCGGCACCGCTATATCGACGTTCGCTGCCGCGCTCACTACCGCCACGCCCGCCGCGTTCGCCGCCACGTTCGCCATACTCTCGCGAGCCACGTTCTCGTCCGTTCGTCGAGCCGCCAGCCTGCTGGGGATTACGCATAAAATCTACACATTTCTCAAGTGATCCTCGAAAATCTTGAAGATCCTCCGCAAATACCACTATCTGGTGACGCTCAAAGTCACTACCACCATGCTTTTTGCTTTCCACGATATTCAAGAACAAATCGCCGTTGCGATTCTCCTTAACATTAAAAAAGTAGGACCGGTTGTCACCACTGCCGGAACAGCGCACCGAAAACACCTCACCACGAACACCCATTTCTCGCTCCTTCACGACCCTATGTGCCACGATCCTTGGCGTTGGTTTGACCAACGCACATCCTCACTATAAAGTAATGGTCGTGGGACTGCAATGATGTCTGTTTTACGCAGCACAGCAGTTAACATATGAGCCGTACTTGACAGACAAGGTTGATGCCTGGTATACACAATGCTCAAACACGCGACCGTCGTATAATGGTTATTACCCCAGCCTTCCAAGCTGGTGATGTCGGTTCGATTCCGATCGGTCGCTTGCTACTGCAGTTAAGGTCGACACTCGACTATGCTACGCACGCATCGTTAGAAAATAGGAAGGAGTTTCCCGTGGCAAGAAAGTGTAATATCACCGGGAAGAAGCCGCTCGCTGGCAACAACGTTAGCCATGCTCACAATAAGAGCCGCCGGGTTCAACGCCCAAATATCCAGAACCAAAGAATTTTTGTGCCTGAGCTCGGTCGCATGGTACGGATCAAACTGTCGACCAGTGCTCTTCGAACCGTCAACAAGCTTGGACTTCTGCCCTACTTAAAGAAGCTCGGACTTACACTTAAGGACGTAACTTGAGAAAGCTTGCCGGAGTCCATGCTCCGGCGGAGCCTGTATTCCGACGCAAAGAAGTACTACCCACATGAGGGTGGAATCCTAATTTTGGTATCGGTAAATCGTCGGCCTTGGCCGAAGGCGGACATCTTTAAAGGAAACAGGTCCTGCCTGGAAGCATAATAAATGGCTGTACAAGAAGAGCTTGAGACCCAACTTGACGGCATAACTAACTGGATACACGTTTCCTTTAAGAAAAACATCATCACAAATATGCAACGCATTCTCGAAGATGAAGAATTAATCATTGACGTGCTTGAGGGATTTTATCGCGGTCGCGTTGTTGTCGGCTCAGGTTCCGGAACGCCGGGAGTGTTTTGCTTAACCGATCAGCGACTTGTCTTTGTTGCAAACGGTGACACCCGCGCTAAACCTGACGTTCTTGAGTTCTCGCACATAAGCAGCGTGCGAACCCGGAAAGGCGCTGCTTCTCATCGCGTAACCTTTGTGCAGCAAGAAACAGAGACTACATTAACCACTACTCGGAATGAAACTCAGGTGCAGTCCTTTCTGAGTGCGCTACGCGAGCGCATGGCAAGTGGTGGACGACCTGAGCGACAGGAGAAAACCACTCGGAAGCCACCGAAACCTAAGGATACACATCCACGTAACGGAGATTCTTCGCAGGATACACCTGTAGATTTGGGGCTGCCTCCCGGTCCACCAGATAAACCGCACTCGGACGCTGATGAAGATGAAGAACCGGAGGCTTTACCACAGCTCTCGCCAGCAGAAGAAAAGCTTCGTAACCTTAATTTCCTACATTCTGAGGCGCGCAAGATTTTTGTTGAGGTCAACAAATACAAATCGTTTAACGAAGAACCGGCTTTTTTGCAGCAGTTGATTGACGATCTCTTGTATATAGCCAATGTGTGCATCGGCGGCGACGATCAACTCAGCGATGAAAGCAAGCTTTTTGTGTCCATGGTTCTCATGCCTCTTCGGCAAAGCCTGGTGAAAGATCGTGAGCTTTTGGTTGATCTATTCCGCGTTGAGTCATTACCTTTACGAAAACGCCGCGCAGTGCTGGCTCAGTGGAACTTGTTTGCTAACGAGCTTCGCAAAGCCGCACGCCATGAAACATCACAATCATTGCGCAGTCTTGCCTACCTTCGCGCCTACGACCGGCAGCAGGACACCTCTCACTTCGACAAAATGGCGGCTCTTTTCTATTCGTTTGCCCAAGTTTTGCTTAAAGCGGACGGCAACATAAGTGCTCAACACGCCAAAAGACTTCAAAAGATCCGCCAGATCATATATGGCGAACGCGAAGCTGAGGGATCGAGCGCCGATAAACTTCGGGCAAAGAAGCCGGAGGTAAGGGTTTCACAGGCCGGTGAGGAAGAGTCGCTAGAAGAGATCATGCTCAACGTGAATCGGCTCATCGGTATGGACCGCGTCAAAACTCAAATAGAAACCTTTGTAAATCTTATGAAGGTTCACCGTGAACGCGAGCTACGAGGTCTCCCTGTAACCGAGTTTTCCATGCACGCGGTTTTCTACGGGCCACCCGGCACAGGTAAAACTACCATCGCACGCTATGTGGGTAAGGTATTCCGCGCTCTCGGTCTACTGAAGAGCGGGCACATGGTGGAAACCGACCGTTCAGGCATGGTTGCCGGATTTGTCGGCCAAACGGCAATACAAACAACCGAAGTTATCGACCAGGCTTTAGATGGTGTATTGTTCATTGATGAAGCCTACACACTTAGTCCACGCAGTGGAGGCAAAGATTTTGGCCAAGAGGCTATCGACACGCTGTTAAAGCGCATGGAGGACAACCGAGACCGATTAGCGGTAATCGTTGCCGGTTATCCCGATGAAATGAAGATATTTCTTGACACGAACCCCGGACTCAAGAGCCGCTTTAATAGATATTTTTATTTTGACCATTACGAGCCGGATGAGCTCCTACGAATCTTTGATGTCTTTCTTGAAAATGCAATGTTTACCCTCACCTCGCCTGCCCGCCGCGAGCTGCTCAGCTTGCTCACCGCCCTCCACCGAAAGCGAGACAAGGCATTCGGAAACGGTCGTCTCGTGCGGAATCTTTTTGAACGGATCGTTGAGAAACAAGCCAACCGAATCGCTGGCATTACTCCACTCACGGATCATCTTCTCTGCTCTATAACAAAATATGATATTCCAACCCGTGCCGAGATAGCGTCCGAGAATCGCTGGTAGAGCTCTAACGCGCGTGATAGAATCCTGTCATGCACACTGCATCCGATTCTGAATCAGATAATATCGGAAAAGAACGTTATCCTAACGAACGCATTAGTGTTTTTGATATGTTCAAAATTGGTGTCGGCCCATCGAGCTCTCACACGATGGGACCTTGGAAAGCAGCTCTTCTCTTTGTTAATGAGCTTCCCCAGATTGTCACTGGTGCGAGCGGTATCACTCGTCTGCAAGTTGAACTCTTCGGCTCGCTTGCCAAAACAGGCCCAGGTCATGGAACGGACCTTGCCGTGATGCTAGGCCTTGCTGGCTATGATCCGGCCACAGTTCCACTTGATGTTGTGCAACACTACGCTGCGGACCGCTCGCAATCGGTTGTTGTTAAACTCAAACAGTCCTGGGAATCGGGAGCAGCAGGGAGCACTCCGACTTCGGAGCAAGCGGCACTGGAGTTTCACCCAACCAGAGATATCCATTTTTTGCGTGAAAAGATTCTAGCCTACCATCCCAACGGAATGCGATTTTCCGCATTCAACAATGCCGCAAACAGCGTCGAAAAAGCCCCCACCAATTGTTCTCAGGCCATTCTGACACGAACCTACTTCTCCATTGGGGGAGGTTTCGTCGTAGATGAGGCGGACGCTGTAAATGAGGCGGAAACTACAGCAGCTTCGCCTCCATCCCTCTCCGGAACTATGACGCACTCCGTCGATGACTTTCCGTATCCATACCGCAGGGCAGACGAACTAAAACACCACTGCCATGCCCTCCATGAGCCGATCTCGGGTGTTGCTCTACGTAACGAGCTACGGTTACGCAGTATTCCGGAAATTGAACAGCAGCTCGACCAAATTGTGGTAAAAATGTGTGCCTGTGTTGTGTCAGGGTTAAGTGCATCCGGAGATCTGCCGGGTGGCCTTAATGTGCAGCGGCGTGCCCCAGGAATTGCAGCAACTTTACTCGGCAGTCCGCTATGTTACCTCATACCCCTCCCGGACCCGGAATCCGAACCCGAACTACCGGAAGTTCTGGCCGATGTGATACGCACCATCGAGCGCCGCTCAGTCTCCGTCGGTACCGACCGGGTAGGCTTTGAACGCATTCTTCGTTGGATTTCCGCCTTTGCTCTTGCCGCAAACGAGGAAAACGCCGCCTTTGGGCGAGTTGTCACTGCACCGACAAACGGTGCCGCCGGGGTAATTCCAGCCGTGATGCTCTACTATCTGTGCTTTACCGAGGGAATAGGCCGGCCGGAGCTACGCCGGTTCCTACTCACAGCCGGAGCAATAGGTAGCCTTTTCAAGCAAGGCGCCACAATCTCGGCGGCCATGGGCGGCTGCCAAGCCGAGATTGGTGTTAGTGCCGCCATGGCCGCTGCCGCACTGGCGGAATTGCAAGGTGCCGACATCGACCAAACACTCATGGCGGCCGAAATCGCAATGGAACACCACCTTGGACTGACCTGCGATCCCGTCGGAGGCCTGGTACAGATCCCCTGCATCGAACGCAACACAATGGGTGCAGCCAAAGCCATAGCCGCCGCCGCACTGGCCATAAGTTCCGACCCGGCGGCTGCACGAGTAAGCCTTGATGCGGTGATTAGCACCATGTGGGCGACAGCCCAGGATATGAACACTAAGTATAAAGAAACAAGCGAAGGCGGACTAGCGGTACACATCCCCATAAACGTAATTGAGTGCTAAACGGCGGGGAGGGATAGTCCTTTACCGGAAATGAATCGCTTGGTATAATGTCCTTATGGGAAAAATCATTCTTGTCTCTAATCGTTTATCAACGTCCGTCCAGGTGGATGGTACAACTCCGCACTTTGTTCCGAGCCTTGGTGGGCTGGCAACCGGACTCAGCTCTTTTCATACACAGGAGAATAGCCTTTGGGTCGGTTGGAGCGGAGTACCCAGCGATCATTACACTCCAGAAACGCATGATGAAATAGCCCGCAGACTGAAAGACGAACACAAAAGTGTAGCAGTACCGCTTAGCTCGCAGGACGTTGATAAGTTTTATCTTGGTTTCTGTAACAATATCATATGGCCCCTCTTCCACTACTTTGTAACCTATGTGGGCTATGAAAACGAACTTTGGAACAGCTACCG
>JAIVHN010000245.1 GCA_020201015.1 Spirochaeta sp.
ATAACGGCTTTCGGATTGGCCGCCTTGTGGTACCGCCAGCTCAGCTCACAGCCCTTATGCATGAATCCCGAGGCCAGCCCCGGCACGCCACGACTTTACGAACGCTTTGGAGAGAGCTTTCCTGCAATGCCTGCAAACCTCAAGGAAGCTTTTGATGCATGTGTAGCAGGCCGCCAGCCAGCATCTACCCGCGGCAAGACCAGCCCTGCGCACATGCGGCAGCTCATCAACAAACTCGTAGAGTTACTACTGGCCGCTTCGCCAGCACTTTTTTGCACCTTAGCCTCCGACGGGCGCAGCGCCAAGGAGCTTCACCAGCTTCGAACCCAGGCGGCACGCTCACGTAAGGCTCGCGTACGCCGCTTTCATCGCCAAGACTTCCTTCGCCGGCGGGGGGCGCGGCTGGCGACGGTGACGGCACTCGTACTCCTACTTGGCGGCATTGCAGGTACCAGCATTGACCGAGCGCTGCAGCCGCCGCCTACACATGGGTTAGCTCCTATGGAGGTTGTTCAGTTACATTATGCGGCCCTCAACGAACTGGATCCGGAACTGCTGCGGGCCACTCTTGCACGGGGCGTTGCTGCTCGGCGGGTTGACGAGCTTACAACCATGTACGTGACATCGCGTGCGCGCATGTCCGTGGAGATGGAGACCGGGCATTATCGGGCCGACGATTGGATCCGGCAAGGACGCCCCGAACTCAGCCCCTCAGTTTACCCATATGGGGTAAGCACGCCGGATATCCGTGAACTTGCAAGAGAGGACGATTCGGCACTGTACGAAGCTCGATTCATTCGTGTGTATTTTGAGTTCGAAGACGAAGGCCGGGAACAGGACGCCGCTATCCGTGAGGATCGCATACAGGAGGAGTTGCAGCTAGAGCTCCGTAACGAGGTTTGGCGTATAGTGGCAATAGATGCACAGATTGAGGAGCCTACTAGTGAGTCGCATTGAGATCATCAAACCGGACCCCTCGATCGACGCACTGCTTCGATCGGTCAAGAGCGCAGGCAGCGGCTACACCCCATTTTTTACCGCGAATGAAGAGCTGTATTTGGAACTGGAGGATGAGTTTCAGGTTCCAAATTTCCAGATTCATCACGATGTTCGCGAAGAGGCACCTTCCCCGCGGTATAGGGAGGATCTGCGGGGTCTCATGCAGCAGTTGGGAGAGCGCCTTCCGCGCATATTTCAGGGGCTGAGGTACTTTTTTGATCCAGCCGAAATTCTACGTCCGTCTTTTTTTCGGCTTTTTCGGGCCGAAGACTGTCTCTATCTCTACCTACTGCACATTGACCTCGTGCCGCGCCCGGGAATCCATCGGCAGATGAGTAGGGGGTCAAATGAGGAAACACCTGCCTACAGCAGCTCCAAACTCTTTATCGAGGCCGACATGATTCCCATTGAAGAGATAGAAGGCGATGATGAGAATCCTGAGGTGTGTCGTGTCCGGCGCTCTGTATCCGATACGTGGATTGGTGAGACCGGCCGCGGGTACTACGTCCAAGGAATCTGGCTGGACCGTGAACTTACCAAGTTTTTCACCAAGCTCTTTTTGCCGGAGGGCGCCCGCACCTATCCATACTACCCGCTCAGTTGCAAGTATCAGGCGGTGTGCCACTCGCTGTATAGCCTGGAACCCAAGCGTCTAGAGCAGGCCTGCGAAATTGCACATCAGGCGCGGCTTTTTATAGATCCCCATCTGGAGGCAATTCAAAACGCCCTACGCGCAGATGAGTTTTCAACCGAACTGCCAATATTTCGCAAGCTTCGAGCCGAGCTGCCGGAGGAGTTGGCTCACTACTGGGAACGGCTGCGTCTCGTACCGTTTCTCAATGATCGCGATATGAAGGAGTTTCGCATTGAAGACTGAACAACGATATCGTGGTGCGCGCGTAACCATCATGGGACTCGGACTCCACGGCGGTGGTGCCGCAACGGCACGCTACCTTCATTCGGAGGGCGCCGAGTTGACAGTTACCGACCTGCGCTCCCCGGAGGAGCTACGCCCCAGCATTGAAGCACTCTCCGACCTACCGCTACGCTACGTTCTTGGCCGCCACGACACCATCGATTTTCAGGATGCCGATTTTGTAGTTAAAAACCCTGGAGTACCACGCAGTTCACCGTACCTGCAGCATGCTCGTCGCATAGAAACCGACATCTCACTTTTTCTTCGCTTAAGTTCTAACCCTTGTCTGTGTGTTACCGGCACCAAAGGCAAGTCAACAACCGCTACGGCGCTCCATCACGTTTTGCTGCAGGCATATCCTGACGCCGGACTTGGCGGCAACATCACCGTATCGCCACTTGCATTTATTGACACCCTTCCCCCCAAAGCCCCTGTCGTGCTTGAACTCTCGTCCTTCCAGTTGGGAGACCTGGAGTTTGCTGGCGCACTAGATCTGCTGAAGCCGCAGGTAAGCATCTTGACCACAATTATGCCGGACCACCTGGACTACTACGCCGACATGAATGCCTATCTGCACGACAAGGAGCTTCTTCTTACAACCACTCCACCGGAGGCGTGGACAGTAGCCGCTTGCGGAAGTGAGTATCTTGACCGCTTTGTGGCAAAAACCACGTCTCACCTGTGTGTTGCACACACGCCAGCACACACACACGTGCTTGCGCCCGAAGGCACAGCAGCACGCCGGGCGGAGGCGGTCTGTTACCTGAATGGTGAGCGCGGCTACCTGCAACAAGGGGAACAAGCGCCGGAAGAAGTCCTGCGTGCCTCACCCTTGCCCGGTGAACATGCGCGGGGCAACCTGCTTGCAGCAGGGGCGGCCGCCCGCCTCTTTGGGGTGCCAGCCGCCCTCACAGCAGATGCGCTGAGCAGCTTTCCAGGCGTGGCGCATCGCATGGAGTACATTACCGAAATTCGCGGTGTCCGTTACTACAACGACTCGGCCGCCACCATTGCCGAAGCAGCCGTGGCCGCTGTAAAGGCCTTCTCGGCACCAGTTCACCTCATAGCGGGCGGCAGCGACAAACAGCTCTCACCGGCTGCTTTCTCTGGGCTTGGTACCATGGCGGCAGCGGTCTATCTGCTTGCAGGTTCGGCCTCGGAGGCTATTCACCAACAGCTCAACTCCGGAGGCACACCGGTTCATGGGCCATACGACACACTTCGCACAGCCTTTAATGCCGCCGCACACGCGGCGAGTCCCGGGGATATCGTTATTTTGTCTCCGGGATGCGCCTCTTTTGGAATGTTCTTAAATGAGTTCGACCGCGGAAACACCTTCCGGTCCATGGTGCTTGAGGCGGCGACACACACAACCAGTACGACACAGGAGTTTTTACAATGAGTTCTTTTCCTATTGAGTTTCTACAGGCAATGCCAAAAACAGACCTACATCTCCATCTGGATGGTAGTCTTCGACTTCAGACGCTTATTGAGCTTGCCCGCGAGGCCAAGGTGGAGTTACCAGCATGGGACGAAGCCGGGTTGAAGGAAAAGGTATTCAAGCCGAGCTACCGTAACCTTAATGAATA
The DNA here is from genome assembly GCA_020201015.1 of Spirochaeta sp. GTDB lineage: Bacteria > Spirochaetota > Spirochaetia > DSM-27196 > SLAA01 > SLAA01. Next base: position 3,505 of record JAIVHN010000245.1, read on the forward strand.
TCTGGCAGGCTTTGCCTGGACTACTGCGGTTATGCAGACCGCGCCAGCACTCGAGCAAGTAGCGTACGAGCTTGCTATGGACAACGCAGCCGAGAACGTGCGCTACATTGAGGTGCGCTTTGCCCCGCAGCTGCATATGAACTCTCACCTGAACTTTCAGCAGGTGCTGGAGGCTGTCGACCTTGGATTGAAACGTGCGCGCGATGAAATAAACGCTCGGGGTGTATACAGCGTCTCCTCTTCTGAGAGTAGCAAAGATTCTGAGAGCAGCAAAGAAAACAACCCTGACCTTCTGCCTCCGCCTTTTGACTACGGCATAATCGTCACCGCAATGCGCTACTTCACATCACAGTTCTCCGAATACTTTGCAACACTGACCAAGGCGCATGAGCATGCAACCGAGGTAGAGATTCTGCACTATGCATCACTGGAGCTGGCACGTGCTACGGTGCACCTACGGAACACCTCGGACGTTCGAGTAGTTGGTTTTGACTTAGCGGGCAGCGAGGCGGGGTACCCGGCTGCAGACCACTTAGCTGCATTTCAACATGTTCACGAACATTTTCTCAACAAAACGGTGCATGCGGGTGAGGCCTACGGTCCTGAATCAATATTCCAAGCAATTACGAAACTTCACGCTGACCGCATTGGACATGGCTTTCATTTATTTGACAAAGAACGCATTACCGACCCTGCTATTGTGGATCCTGCTCGCTACGTGCGTAACCTGTTAGACTACATTGCAAACAACCGTATTACTATCGAAGTCTGTCTGACCAGCAATTTGCAAACATCGCCCCACATAGACAAACTCAGTGACCACTCCATTCGCAAGATGATAGACAACAGGCTCTCGGTGACGCTCTGCACCGACAATCGCCTTGTGTCGCACACCACTGTAACCAATGAGTTCCGCCTCCTCACCGAAAACTTTGAGGTATCACCCAAGGAACTTAAAAACATAGTGATTTATGGCTTTAAACGCAGCTTCTTTGAAGGTGACTACAACGAGAAGCGCGACTACGTTCGTACGGTAATTAACTATTATGACAAGGTGGCAAAGAAGTACGGCATAGACAGTACCAAGGAGTAAACCACGGCGACACCAAAACGAAACCACGCACTAATCCCGAACTAAACCCCAAACTAGCGGCGCTTGCGGAAGGTCTTGAAGTACCAGTTGCGCGCAGATTCCGCGTAACACAACATCTTGTACCGGATAGGGCGCCGAGTGTAGTCCCAGCAGCCGAGCCTTTGCACTATGGCCCCTCCAAACCCTACCTTGAACCGGTACAAACCGTGCATGGGGTGATCCGGGTCGTCGCTTGGGGGTATGCCAAAAAGGTCGTAGCTTACACACCCTCGCGCCTGCGCCCGTTCTATTGCATGCCACTGCAAGAGGTATGCCGCCATGAGATTACGCTTGTAATTCGATCCTGCCCCATAGAGGTACACGGCTTGCTCGCGGTAGTACACCACGACGATACCTGCTATGAGTTCACCCTCATGCCGGGCACACAAAAGCTCAATTTCGGCTTGTTCATCCGGTTCCGACTGCTGTGCCCCGGCCACCAACTCCAAGAGCCGTTGATAGTACTCCTGCGAGTGAATGCTAATTGAGTCTCGGCGTGCAGTCTGCCGATAAAGCTGGTACCACTCATCCAAAGCGGACACGCCCTCACTCTCCACAACAACTCCCTTACGCGCAGCAAGACGAATGTTGTAGCGAGTTTTACTCTTCATCTCTGCAAGCACCATGTCGGCAGACTTACTGAGATCAAGGAT
>JAIVHN010000074.1 GCA_020201015.1 Spirochaeta sp.
CCAAAAACACCTTGAAGCCTGCGTTTATAAAGACGCAGGCAGCCTCTTCAAGACGGTGAGGTAGGCGCGCACCTCGGTAAGGAACTTGCTTACAGTCAGGTTTCATTGTTTTAGTATGGCCTATCAATAAATGGTTCGGGAAGGGGTGCATTGTGCAAAAAAAAGGTTGCCCAAATAATGGGCAACCTCTCTTCCGAGCGTGTCGGCAACGAAGCTGCAGGCCGTACCGACAAGGTAGGCCGTACCGCGCGACTTGATTGGCTTACTGCAGTAACTGCAGAACCATTTGTGGTTGCTGGTTTGCCTGGGCAAGCATAGCGTTGGAAGTCTGGTTAAGTATCTGGTTCGTCACAAAGCTTACCATTTCCTCTGCCATGTCGGTGTCACGAATACGCGACTCGGCGGCCTGTAGATTTTCGGCGCCGACAGACAGACCCTGACGGGCATAGTCGAGTCGGTTTTGGTATGCACCAAGATCGGCACGCTGCTTACTAACAGTTTTCAAGGCTACGTCCAATACACCGATGGCTGCGTTTGCGTTGTCGGGAGTGGACAGTGAGATGAAGCTAGCCGTGTGCGGCAGGCCGTCTGTACTCTGAATGCCCAGTGCCTGAGCTGTCATAGTACCGATGTAGACTTGTTCACGCTGGTCCATGTTTGCACCAATGTGAAACCACATGCTAGCAGTGACTACGTTGGTTCCAGTTTCAGCGGCAAATCGCCCGGTCAGAAGGTTCATTCCGTTGAACTGCGCATGTGACGCAATGCGGTTAACCTCGCTTACTAATTGTGATACCTCTACCTGAATTTGCATTCGGTCTTCATCGGTATAGATACCGTTGGCGGACTGAACTGCAAGTTCACGGACGCGCTGTAGGATATCTTGGGACTGCTGAAGATAGCCCTCGGTGGTCTGGATCAACGAAATGCCGTCAGCTGCGTTTCTCTCGGCTCGTTGGAGACCACGAACTTGTGAACGCATTTTTTCGGATACAGCAAGACCGCTGGCGTCGTCGCCAGCACGGTTAATGCGCATTCCCGAAGAGAGTTTCTCCATGTTGCCCTCGGTTTCCAGAACGTTGAACTTCTGTTGCCGTTGGGAGAACATAGCGCTCATGTTGTGATTGATTATCATGACTCCTCCTTGGAATCTCTTGGTCGGACATCCATGTCCGAAGATTTCGCCCTTTTTCTTGGGGCTTCGGTTTAATGTTCGGAATCCAATCATTTTTCTTTAGATTGAACCGGCTTATATCTACCGAAAGTTTTCAAAAGAGAACGAGAAAGGTATCCATTAGATGGAAAGGGCGGCCTTGATAGGTAAATAATAAAAAAGGCTACACTGTACACCTTGCCGTCTTGCGGCCGCGAGAATTGCTGCCGAGAATAGTGTAGGGAAGTCAGGGATCATGAGGGATAATAAATGAGTCCGATGCCGCGATTCGAAGAACTATCTAGAGGGCTCGAAGAAGACGAAAGGAAATCGCTCCAGCGTCGAATTCGGGAAAGCCTGAGTTTGACCGATGATACTGGATCAAGTAGTTATGCCGCGGAGCTGCAAAACACTGAACGAAAGCGACTTGTTGAACGAGAGATGGGGCGCTTAGGCTTATGGGAACGTTTGGTTTTTTGGTTCCGGCGACTTCTATCTACAAAAACGGACGATGTTGTCTTTCTCAAGATGAAACTCGACAAGATGGGCAATCGAATTCAGCGTCGTGGTGGGGAGATGACCGCAAAGCGTATCCGGTGATACCTGCGTTTATAGGTATTTGGAAAAATGTAGATCGGTTTCAGGGAATGGTTGAGTATCTGTTACGACAACGTATTCCGGAGTCAAAGACCGATCTCCAAGACTTTATGACTATGAAGGATATTCAGGATGTTTTTCTTGAGAGAGAAAGTCGGTCTGAAATTCGACGGGAATTGCTGTCGAGACTCGACTCATATATTGATGGTATACATCCAGATGTATTTAAACATCTTGAGGACGGAATTTGGCCGTTATACTACATGCGAGATCTTGGCCTGTTTGCATACGCAGATTTTTTTGCGTTGTTTAAAGTCGACATTGGCCTCGAGCCGCCTGGAGATGAGGCTCCAAAGTTCGTCTCAGCATCGTTTGCTGCGGCAATTGAAAGCCTTGAACAGCTTTATTTCGCATTGTACAACGCTAAACGCTCTGGTACCAACTTTGAGCTTCACGACGAACTCATTCGCTACTATCTCTACAGTCGAACTCTTACGCAAGGAAAGGAAGAAGAGCCAGATAGTTATAAAGAGGTTGAGGATGCGGTCGAGTCCATAGATATCTCCGAGGTGAAACAATTCAAGGATTCGGTACATGAACTTGCCGCAGCGGCCGTCAAGCTTGACCAAGACTTTCCGTTTGTAGATCTAATCAAGTGGTATCACGAAGACCCATATTACCGGTTTTTGGTCTATCTTCCCAAGCTGAACCTGAAGGAATTCTATCACGCGGCACTTAAGATTCGGGTCCTGAGTAAACTTGATAAACGGTTTCACGATGTGCGGTTGGGAGTAGTGGGACGAATGATTCGCATCATTTTCCGCCAGGACCCGCCGGACTTTGAACACTATCGTAGTAGTCTCCATGCATCGATCCAAAAACTAGGACTTCCTACCTTCAAGTACATGAAGTCGCTTAATATACTGTATAACTACATTACTCGACGGTATCGTGGTGAACTCCAAGAATTTGTGAGAGTGCTCAACCGCATAACGCCTATACGACTAAGAAATAGTGGGCGAGACCTATTGTTGGTCTCAACCGGGCTCGAAGACATAGCCGAAAAAATTGAAAAATTCGATCAGTCTTTTGCGCCCGATTCGGATGAAGGGAAGTCCTTCTTCCGAGTGCGTTATGCTGTAGAGAAGGATCTTGCTCAGCAGCGGGCGTATCGCGCGATGGTTCTGCAGCGAGACAAGGAAGCACGTGTGCTTATCGACAAGGGGCTTGAGTTACTGGAAGAGGTGCTGGCAGCTTTACAAATACTTCAAAAGAATCAGTCTCCAAGCATGGCTGAAAAATTCAGACAGTTTGCTGCTGTTGGTAGTAGCATTGACTCGGCACTTAAAAAATATATAGAGGAGCTTGAAATGCTGCGAAAACTCGTAACGCAGCTGGTGGCTATAGAAGAGGGCCGCTAAAAATCGGTTTTTTTACTCTTATTCGGAAACTTTCGCAAAAGCCGATCGAACGCGATGCGCCGAGTCTAGCGGGCTTTCAACCAAAACTCTACGACCCGCTAGTAGGTCTGCGATTCCAAGTTCACGTGGATATCGAGGAATAATATGCATGTGTATGTGTGGCGTTGCGGGAATATCATAAGATGTCCTGGGTTAAATGGATATAGATTTATAGATACTATGAACAACTCAGACTCGTGAACTGTTAGGTTTACAACTTCTGGTGAATTGTCACGGATCAAACACAAAATGCACCCGTCCGGTTTTTTGCCGGTTACGTAGGCAAGCTTTTCGAAATTGAAGAAATACTCCATGCGTTAATTGTCCACCGGTACCTGAAGGCGCTCTAAATTGAGAAGGTCAACGCCACTTTCGCCTTGAAGCCGGAAGTAATCAAGAAGCTCGGGATAGTCGGCTAAAACGCGTCCGTACTGCTCTAGGATCTCAAGTCGGCTACGTTCCGAAATTTCTCGGCGAACGGCAACGGCTTGCGCTTCGGCGCGTGCTTCGGTAACAAGGCTCTGCACGGCCTGGTAATTCCTACGAGCATCGTAATAAAGGTTCAGATCCGGTACGGAGAGTTGCGTTATATCAAAGCTGAGTATTTGGATATCGGACCGAAGTGACTCGATCTCGCTCCGGAGGAGGTTCTGTATCTCGACCAAGAAAGCGCCACCGTCAGCTGTGTCGTCGGCGACCAGGTTAACAAGAGCCGGTATTTGCTCGATTATTTGCTCGTGCAAAGCCGACTCAAGTGTTTGGTAGTAATCGTCTAGCGATTCTTCACGCAGGCCGCCCTCGGCAACTATGTGCGGTAGATCAGCTGGCTTGATTGTATACTGGAGCTTTAACTCAAGCTCATAACGAAACTCGACGCCATTATTCAAGAAGTCACTATAGAGTGTTGCCGATGGGAGTTCGGCGGAATGGCCCACAGCGGCACTGCGAGGCTGAAGATGGAATACGTGCAGTTGCATATTCGTTGGAATAACCTTCTCCCAGCGCCAATGAAACTGACCTGCTTCCATAACCTCTTCATCCCAGCCGGACGTTTTGGTAAACGCTACCGCGTAGGTATCCGCAGGCAGAAGAATCTGTACCCAACCAAAGTAAAATACGGTGGCGGCAATTCCTAAGAGCAAAAGAATTGATACCATGTTCCTCACTTTCACCCTCATGTCCTCCCTTTGGCTGTTGCGCCGTCCTATAACTGCCACGTTGCGGCTTCTCGGTATGCACTGAACAAAAGTGTATCCCAGGAATAATAACGCCGATATAACCGTATGACTACCATACTAAGCAACGCTAGCTTGATGCAAGTCATAGGTGTGATAGACTATGGATTACTTAATGCTGATACAAACCGCCTTCCGGGACCGGCGACATGCCGAGTCTGATGACCTTCTCGCTTGGTATGTCTCCAGTCTCTCAGGCGTTGCCCAGTTCTTTTGGCTGCTCACGGTTATGTTATTAGGGCTCTATGCACTTGGTAATTTCCAAGGGTTCCTTGACGAAACGCTGCTAAGTTTGCTACGTGCCACCCGCGTAACGGCATTTATTAGCATGCTTTTTGCGATGTGGTTGCAAGTTGGCGTGCTTGTCCGTGCGCTGTCACGGAGGCGGGGCCTTATTTCGGGCAGTTTGGTTGCGCTTATTATCTAAGACATCGGCGGAAATTGCACGGCTAAAACACCCTGCTCGGGCGGTCGGTAAGGTTCTGTACGAGCTACGTGAGCGCGTTCAACTGGGCGTAAGACTAATAGATATAGCAGCATTTTGTGAAAGCCGACTTCGAGCCTACGGAGTGGAGCCAGCGCAACAAGGTTACAAAGGCTTTCCAGGAACGGTTTCAGTCTCAATCGGTGCGATTGCCGCGCACGGAGTCCCAGACCAATCTGAGCTCGCGCCGGGAGACGTGTTGACCGTGGATGTAGTGGCTGAGCACGACGGGTGGTATGCGGATGCGGCGTGGAGTTACGTGGTTGAACCGGCAAGCTTGGTCGATAGAAACTTGGTAACTGCAGCCTGGGAGTGCAGTCTCGCCGGTGTTCGTGCTGCTCGCGCTGGCGGGTGGGTCAACGACATTGGGCGTGCGGTACAGCGACGTGCTGATGAATTAGGTTGTCGTGTTCTTGAAAGATTATGTGGCCACGGCATTGGCCGTGAACTACACGAAGATCCGCTGATTCGGTTCTCCGGTAGCATGGATACTGGGGTGCCTTTGGTTCCCGGTATGGTGCTCACCGTGGAACCGGTTGTAACTTTCGGCACCGGCAAGATCTCATTGTTAGAAGATGGTTTTGGTTACGTCACCTGTGATGGTGCGCCTACGGCGCAGTTCGAACACATGATCGTGCTTGCATCCACTACAACTCAAATCATTTCAATTCCCGGGTTTTCGCTCCCCGAACTTTCCGCATCGTGGCTCGACTTAGAAGGTTAGTCCGGCAGCCGGGCTTGACAGTCGGAGCCGGGATAGTGTAGGTTTCGTCCACACATCAGCACGCCATCTTAGCTCAGTTGGTCAGAGCACGTGACTTGTAATCTCGGGGTCGTCGGTTCGAATCCGACAGATGGCTTGACGGAGCGGCTCGTTGCTGTTAATGTGTCGCTTCATTAGGGGGAGTTTCCCGAGCGGTCAAAGGGGGCAGACTGTAAATCTGTTGGCTCAGCCTTCGAAGGTTCGAATCCTTCACTCCCCATAAACCTAAGAAAACTGTTCGTATGTGCGGTCCGTCAGGGCCGCTGTACACCCGCCTACCGGAACTCGCCCGGTTTTGTGAGAACACTGCACATGAAAACAGTACAACAAAGTTCCGAGGGTATACTCTATAGCACTGGTTTACGATTCGAGTGCAACCGATGCTCTCATTGTTGTAGACACGACCCCGGCTTTGTTTTTCTCTCGGAAGAAGACATTAATCGAATCCCGGGGTATCTTCGGATCGGGAGAGCTGAATTTCTTGCACGATATTGCCGTACTGTCGATATAGGTAGTGTGCGACGCATAACGATTGATGAGCGGCCAAACTACGATTGCGTATTCTGGTCCGAAAAGGGCTGTGAGATTTACGAGGTGCGACCTTTGCAATGTAGGAGCTATCCGTTTTGGCCTTCGGTGGTTGAGTCCCTCGAAAGTTGGCAAAAGGAAGCTGAAAATTGCCCTGGTATGAACGCCGGTCGTCTGCACAGCGCAGATGAGATTAACGATTGGCTTGTTCAGGCGCGAAAGCGTCGTCTGATTGAGCTTGATCCACCCCATAGAGGCGGTTGAGATGGAAGTTCGTTTCTGGGGAGCCCGAGGATCGCATCCCCGTCCAATGACGCCCGATGAGCTTCGCAGCAAGATCTCGACGGTAGTACATCGAGTTCAGACGAGTGATCTCGAGGATGCGCAGAGCAGGGAGCGATTTCTGCTTGGACTTCCGGACTGGCTTTTTCGGCCGCCGGGTGGTAACACGTCTTGTGTGGAACTGCGGCTCAGCGATCAAGAGAGCATTGTTTTTGATGCCGGTACCGGCATTATTCAGCTTGCTGAGGACTGGGCGCGTCGAGGTTACAGTGAAGACTGCATTAACCTATTTTTTACGCACTTTCATTATGATCATGTCCAGGGACTGCCGTTTTTTGGGCCAGCCTACAATCCTGCTTCTCGCATTCGGTTCTTTAGTCCAGTTGAGAATTTCGAGACAACTCTGCGTTCGCACATGCAACACCCGTTCTTTCCTGTGACTATGGAAGGCAAGATGACTGAGTCTATGGAGTTCCATGTTCTAAAAGAAGATGAGCTTCTCGTGTCGGGTGCTCGAGTTCGATATCGTCTCATGAATCATCCTGGTGGGGCTTACGCGTATCGCGTAGATTATCATGGGAGGAGCTTCATTTATGCAAGTGATGCCGAGTTGCAGAATGAGGACTTTGAGCATTCTCAGGCGAATCGCGACTTTTTTGAAGGCGTCGATGTTCTTATTCTGGACACGCAGTATACTTTGGGTGAGGCAATTGAGAAGTACAACTGGGGGCACAGTGCATTCAGTCTCTCGGTCGATTTTGCGCTCACATGGAAGGTTAAGCGCCTGTTTATGTTTCATCATGAGCCAAGATACAGCGATAAGCGGCTTGTAAAAAATCTTGAGTCGGCCCGCGCGTACGCAGTCAAGTCGAGTAGTCACGATCTTAAGATTGAACTCAGTCGCGAGGGGAGCCGTATCACGGTATGAGTCCCGACCAAATGAGTGTCGACAACCCCTTGCAGCTGGAGTTCCGTGAACTGGTGGGGTTATATCTGTTCCTCCATGAGCATGAGGCGGAACTGGATGAATGTCTTGAAGAGTTTCTTGCGCGTGCGGAACGCGAATTATTTCGACAGCTTTCAATCGAAGAGATGGAGCGGCTGAGACATATGTACTCCGACGGTTCCCAAAGTGACGGCTCCGGCACCAAGTACGGATGAACTCGGCTATAGGAAGTTACTCAATGAAACGAAACTCGATTATTGGTCGCGCACTCGGTATTACTTTTTGGATGGGAGCGCTTCTGCTGGTTGCTCCAAATTTGACAGCGGAATATCGACCTGCAACCGGGGGCGAGGACCGAGACCAGTTCATTTCACCGCTCTTATTGGGTCGTGGGTTTAGCGTAACGGCTACCGAGAGTCCAACGGCATCTATCATGAATCCTGCTGCAGGTGCACGTACTCAGCGTACTACGCTTGACCTATCCTACGTTGGCCTCAATGACTTTGGTGGCGAAGGGCTGGGGGGGCACATCGTTTCGGGTGGCGCAGCCTTCCCTAGCCGTTACGGCGTTTTCTCGGGTTCTGCTCAGTTTTTGCGCAGTGAACTTGCCGACATGCGCCTTGGGACCGGTGGGGCCGCACATGTATCTGCAGCAAAAGAGGTATTTGACGACTTGCTAGTTGGAGCGGGACTCAATCTGTACGGGGGTAGCGCAGATCGGAACAGAGTAGCTGGTGGACTTGACCTCGGCTTCATTCAGTATTCCGGACCCTTTGCACCATTGCCCAACTTTCGATTTGGCGCTGCGTTAAAAAACGTAGGCAATTTCTATGATCCGGTTTCCGGGCGCACCGGTTTCCCGTCTTCATTTACACCGGCCTTTGGTATTGGGTTTACTCCTGTTCATACCGAAAGCTTGGAAGTTGATTTCTCGGGCGACCTAAGTTTCCCGTTTTTTCAGAATGCACGGCTGAACCTTGGCAGTACCCTGAGTTTTGGTGACGTGGTTGATGTCTTTGCAGGCTGGCAGATAGCCCTGCGACAAACCGTAGATTTTCCGGAGGCTGAACGGCGGAGTTTGCTGCCGTCTTTGGGGGTGGGCATCAATTTGGGCCTGCCAGCTGCCGATGCAGTCGTTAATGACGGTTCAAGAACGGCTGGCGGCGAACAGCGTGGTGAGCTACGAACACGGAGCTCCGCAGCACCCTTGTATGAAGATGTTTGGGCCTTTTCGGCCGGGGTGAATCTGCCCCTTGGCGTTATAGATCGCAATCCGCCGGATATCAGCACCGACTACCGTGATCACGTTTATTTCGCACCAAATAACAATGGTGTCAACGACTACTTCGATCTTGGCATCTCCATCACCGACGAACGATACATAATGGGATACGTTCTGCGTATCGAAGATAGTAAGGGGAATGTAGTTCGCGAGATCAGAAATCGAGATACAAGACCTCAGGAACGTAACTTCCGCAACTTTACCGAGCAGCTCATTGCCGCCCGAGCCGGTGTTGAGATCCCGGAGTCGTTGCGTTGGGATGGTACTACGAATGCTGGCGCCCGTGCTTCGGATGGGGACTATCTCTTGTTCCTGGAGGCGTGGGACGACAACGAAAATCATGCCGAACTGGGTCCTAAACTCCTAACTATAGATACGACACCCCCAGACGTGGAGCTGGTTCGTCCCGTAGCAGAGGATCGCCGCTTCGTCTTGAGCGACGACGGGCTTAGTTATGAGTTTACCGTAGCGCAAAGTGGCTCGGTGGAGGATCTGTGGAGGGCCGAGTTCGTAGATGAGTCCGACACGGTTGTAAGAGGTTTTGTGTTTGAGAATGAAGCGCCGTACGACATCACCTGGGATGCGCTTGACGGCGACGGTATGCTGGTCCCAGATGGAATCTACAGTTACCGCATTCGCAGCACCGACCGCGCGGGTAACACAACCACTGAAGAATTAAACAACATTCTTCTTAACACCACTCCGACCCCAATAACGGCATCGATAAACACGGGATATTTTTCGCCGAACAACAATGGACGCAACGATGAGGTCCGAATCTCCCTCTCTATACCAATTCGTGCATCGTTGCAAAATTGGGATCTCCATGTTCTTGATTCAAGCGGAACGACAGTGCGTTCCTGGAGTGGTAAAACTGAGGTTCCAGAATCTCTAGAGTTTGATGGTCGAGACGAGTCCGGTAATGTGTTGCCGGAGGCCGGGTATACGGCCCAGTTTCGCGCGTACTACCAAAATGGACATCGTCCCGAGTCGGCAACGCCCGAGTTCGTGCTGGATCTAACTCCTCCCACCGCTTCAGTGCAGTTGGAGACCCCAGTATTCTCGCCGGATGGCGACGGCGTACTCGATACCGCATTATTCTTTCAGGAAAGCTCCGCAGAGCCACAATGGACTGGTATAGTGCGCAATGAAAGGGGCAACCAAGTACGGGAGTTCGTATGGCGCGACCGTGTGGCGTTTCGGTTCGAATGGGACGGCCGATCAGAGGACGGCACGCCTGCGCCCGACGGCCTTTATAGCTACTTCATTGAGGCAACCGACCGTGCCGGGAACTATGGCCGATCAGAGGAAGTGGT
>JAIVHN010000075.1 GCA_020201015.1 Spirochaeta sp.
CTATCACCGTGTTTGGTGCATCCTCACCGGTTGTATTGGCTACAATTGTCGGCGTCCTTGTTGAAGTGCCGGTGATGCTGGCGCTTGTACGTTTCGCTAACCACACCCGCCATTGGTTTCCCGCGGCGAGCACGAATTAAGAGGAGAACGAACAATGTTTAAGAAATTTATTGTTGCTACAGACTTATCCCCAGCATCGGAGGCTGTGGTGAGCTGCCTTAGTGGAATAAAGGCACTGGGCGGAGAGCACTGTGTACTATTCAACTGCATACGGCTTTCTGAGGCCGCTTCTACGGCGTATTCTTACCATTACGAACAACGTGAAGAATCGCTTGCCAGACAGAAAACGCTTTTGGAAGGTCAAGGCTTCCAAGTGGAAGTGATAACGACAGTTGGAACAGCCAAACGGGAAATTAAACGGTTTGCCGTTGAAGAGGACTGTGACCTTATCGTACTCGGTGCCCAAGGCAACTCGCTTGCAGAAGAGAAACTGCTCGGTGGCGTAGCTTATGGGGTCATTAATAAATCCCGCAAGCCCGTGCTGGTGATTCCAGTCGAGAAGAACTCCGATAAGGATGATCTCGAGCCTATCGACTGCTTTGCCTTTGGCGACCATGTTTTGTTTGCAACCGACTTTTCGGAGATGTCCGACCTCGCTTTTTATGAGCTTGAGCAACTTGTAGCTGATGGGGTAAAGAAGGTGACACTTGTTCATGTCCAAGACGAGACTAAACTGGACCAACATCTTTTGTCCCGGCTGGAAGAGTTCAACGAGCATGACCGGCATCGATTAGCGGAATTGAAAGACGCCCTGCAGAAAAAAGGCAATTGCGAAATTGATATCGAAGTCTGTTACGGTATTCCGTATAAGGAAATTACGCGGTTAGCAAGCGAACGAGACGTGCAGATGATCGTCATGGGAGCTCAAGGTCGTAGTTTTATTGGCGATATTTTTCTTGGCAGTGTCAGCCACAGGGTTATTGTCTATGCGCGCGTACCCGTTTTGTTGATCCCGTCCTCAGCGCAGGGATAACTTCACGGGGAGCCCAAGCTGCCTGACTCTTCCCTCCTGAAGAGAAAGGCGTTAGGATTAAGACAGGTATAGGAGTTGCAAAACAGCCCTCAGGATTTCTCGGAGGTTGAAAATAATGGCAAAGCATTACGTAATGGCGTTTGACGCCGGTACGACAAGTAACCGGGCCATCCTTTTCGATCACAAGGGTGAGATCAAGGCTGCGGCTCAACAGCAGTTTCCGCAGATCTATCCTAAGCCGGGTTGGATTGAGCATGATCCTATGGACATCTGGGGAACTCAGTCAGGTGTTGCACGCGAAGTGCTTGAGAAAGCTGGTGTAAAGCCCGATGAAGTGGCTGCTATTGGTATCACGAACCAACGTGAAACCACAATCGTGTGGGAGAAGAGCACTGGCAGGCCCATCATGAACGGTATTGTTTGGCAGGATCGCCGCACCGCTGGCATCTGTGACCAAATGAAGGACAATGGCCTGACCGATTACGTTCGTGAGAACACGGGTCTGGTTATTGACGCATACTTTTCCGGGACCAAGGTGAAATGGATGCTCGATAACGTAGAGGGTGCGCGAGCAAAGGCCGACAAGGGTGAACTGCTCTTCGGCACAGTCGATACCTGGTTGATCTGGAAACTTACCGGTGGCGCAGTTCATGTAACTGACTACTCTAACGCTTCCCGAACCCTCATGTTCAACATCAAGACTTTGGACTGGGACGAGAAACTGCTTGGTGAGCTTGGTGTTCCCCGCTCAATGCTGCCAAAGGTGCGTCCTTCCAGTGAGGTATACGGCGAGACCAATGAGAAAACTTTTGGCGGAGCAAAGATCCCGGTTGCCGGTGCAATTGGTGACCAACAGGGAGCTCTTTTTGGTCAAGCATGTTTTGAGAACGGCATGGCAAAGAACACCTATGGAACCGGCTCCTTCGTTCTTATGAACACCGGAACTGAGCGCGTTGCTTCGGAAACCGGGCTTCTTACCACTATAGCCTGGGGTCTTAACGACAAGGTTGTGTATGCCCTTGAAGGAGCAATCTTTGTAACTGGAGCCGCGGTGCAGTGGCTGCGGGATGAGCTGAAGATTGTTGCCGACATCGCCGACACCAACTACTTTGCGCAAAAGGTAGCAGATACCAATGGTGTTTACATGGTTCCGGCCTTTGTAGGACTTGGCGCACCCTACTGGGATCCATACGCACGTGCCGCAATTGTTGGTCTCACGCGTGGTGCAAACCGTGATCACGTAGTTCGTGCAACCCTTGAGTCAATTGCATACCAGACTCGCGACGTTATTGACTGCATGGAGAAAGACTCCGGTATCATCAGTACCGAGTTGAAGGTAGACGGTGGCGCATGCAAGAACGACTTCCTCATGCAGTTCCAGGCTGATATTCTTAACGTGCCGGTTCGTCGCCCGCGCATTATTGAGACAACTGCTCGTGGGTCTGCATTTCTTGCCGGTCTTGCGGTCGGTTTCTGGAAAGACCAGAAAGAACTTGTAAATGCGTTTGAGCTTGAAAAGGAGTTCAAACCGAACATGGACGCTGACACGCGTGATAAGCTGTATAAGGGCTGGCAAAAAGCTGTGACCAAGGCCATGTCATGGGAAGACAGGGAGTAACATCCCTTGTGTAGGCGTGGTGGACAAGCTAACATGTAGCGTAGATAGTGGACTGCGGAGCCTCATAATTCATGTCACTGAAGCGATCAGACGGAAAATCTAAAAAGTCCGGCAATCTCCGAAAGGCGCGCAAAGCCCATAAGCTCGGTAAAGCCGCTCCCAAAGGTACCGTCGTTGTAATGTACGGCAGAAGCCTTATGTCGCTTGTAATTGCCCATTCTCTGGGGAAACGCGGGTACGAAGTGATTGGGTGTGATGATGTCGACCTTACCGTCTTAAGTTTCTCACGCTATGTAAAGAAGAACTTCGTCCACGCGCCACTTGACGGTGACCGTGAAGTCTTTCTTGCCGATCTTGAGGCAAAACTCAAACGGCGCAAACCGAGCGACGGTAGCCCCTACATTCTCATGCCGGTATTTCGCGAAACCGAGATCATTGCGCAGCATTGCGATCGCTTTGAGCGTTTCATGCAGGTTGCGGTGCCGGACTACAGTGCCATTAGCCGTGTCCATCCTAAGGACAAACTTGCTCTCACTGCCGAATCTCTTGGGGTGAGAATTCCGCTTACGCGGCAGGTTCCTGGCCTGAGGCGGATTGAAGAGCAACCCTTAGATGAAGAGCAACCCGTAGATATTGAGGAGTTGATCTCAGGGATGGCGTTCCCGTTGCTAGTCAAGCCTGCCGACGAGGTTGGTGGGCGCGGTATTGAGAAAGTCATGAATAGGACCCAGTTGTCGCAGGCACTCGTGTACGCACGCAGATATTTTCCTGGAGACCTGTTGCTACAAGAGTTCGTACCGGGTGATGACTACTGTCTGGCTGTGCTCTTCAGCAAAGGTGAAATTCGTGCCGCGATGGCTTATAAAAACGTACATCGGTTTCCTTATGAGTCCGGTGCCGGTAGCCTGCGAGAGACCGTAGATGAAACGGCATTTATTCCGGCTGCCAAACGGCTGCTGGGACCCCTGCACTGGAATGGTGTTGCAGAGTTGGACTTTCGGTGGAACGGGCGGGAGGACTCGGAACCGCATCTTATTGAAGTAAACCCGCGATTCTGGGCAGGGCTTTTTCAGTCGGTGGAGTCAGGCGTAGATTTTCCGTTGTTGCTGCTTAAGCTGACCCTAAGCGGTGATGTTGAGCCGCAGGGGCGAACAGGTTTAGGGATACGGACAAAGATTCCGGGATTATGGCTTCTCAGCGCTGTGCAGGATGTTGCGGCCTCCGACGAGGGCTTTTCGCAGTTAAGCGATGTCTGGGGTGACGCGCAGTCCAGCATTCAGAGTCGTGAGCTCAAAGAGGCCTTTTCGGTGCTGAGTGGCTCGGTCGAGTCCGGCATAGGCCTGAAGACCCTTATTTCGCGGTTGCGAATGATAGTCCGTGAGGGGCGCGCTGCAAAGAATGATGTATTCTATCGGGATGATCCCTTCATCGTGCTCGGCATCATGTTTATTCTGGGCTCGTTGATCCGACACCGGAGTTTGCCACCAGAGATTCGTTCGCGATAGACCAAGGCGAGGTGTTGAGGCTTATGTTAGGTTCAAAACGAACTCGACTTTGTGCCGGGTATCGTGCTGTTATCGGGATAACTTCTCGCACGGGATTCCTTGACCCCGGCTATCTACCCTTGGCACTTGCTGTGCGCATTGCGGGTGGCCGTCCACAGCGTCTAAGGGCTGGTGCTGCGGAGGCACCGGCATTCCACGGCTTAATTCTGGGTGGTGGGACCGATATCTTTCCGGGACTATTCCGGCATAGAGCTCGTAAAAACTACCGTTATGATCATCACCGTGATGCAATGGAGATTGCTTTGCTACGGCATGCTGAAGACGAACACCTTCCTGTGCTTGCAATTTGCCGCGGTGCGCAACTGCTTAACGTGGCACATGGCGGCAGCTTGCATATATCAATTGAGAAGGCCTTCGCTGGCGTACGCTATCCTCGCGGACGCTTCCGGCGGGCCCTGCTGAGGCGTCTCGTGCGCATTCGTCCGGAATCACGGTTAGGACGCATTGTGGCAAAGCCACGCGGATTTGTGAACTCGCTACACCGACAGGCAATTGATAAGGTTGGCGCCGGACTGCGGGTAACTGCCCGGGAGCTTAACGGGGTGATACAGGCCGTTGAGCATCAGGATTACGATTTTCGAATTGGAGTGCAGTTTCATCCGGAGTTAATGTTGTACCGTAAGGCGTTTCGGCGACTCTTTGCAAGCTTGGTGCAAGCGGCAGACAAGCGACGGTGCGGCCTGGTATAGTGCGGAGCGGAGGCTCCATGGAACTACAACTATCAACTCCGGCTCTGCTTTTCCCAGCGATATCGCTGTTGTTTCTAAGCTATACCAACCGTTTCATTTCCTACGCATCTTTGGTTCGTGGCCTCCATGAGGGGTGGCAGAACCAAAAGAGCCCTGCGATACAGGTACAAATTGGCAACCTTCGTCACCGACTCCAACTCATTCGTCATATGCAGGTTGCAGGCGCTGCTTCTCTGCTTTTTTGCGTGGGATCCATGATGGCGTTGTTTTTTGGTGCCCTGCTGATTGGAGATGTGCTCTTCGGTGTGAGCCTCGTCCTTATGCCCTGCTCATCCGCGAGTTGCAGATCTCGCTGAACGCAATTGACGTGCAGTTAAAAGATATGGAGGAGTAAGGCATCGGGCAACTGCACGCGCGCGCGGCGTTTTGTTTTAAACGGCGGGGTATATCTCTATCAGAAGAAAATTGTGAGCATCAGCAGACTTCCCATGAGTATAGCCGCATAGATGTAAACATCTGCGTTCGTTGCCTTGGACTCGTAGTTAGCTGTAACGTGGCGTGAGAATCGAAGTACCGCAGACTGCATGGGCTTGTACATTACGTACTCCACGCTAAGCCACTTTGGCAGATGTAGATGAAAAAGATGAAACTTCTTTCCCACAAAAAATATAGCAAATCCAAGAGCGTATACTTGTACCGTGCCCATGAGATCGTGGGAGTTGAAGAAGTTCATATTTACGATGTAGCTATCAATAAACTTCGGGTCGTACGTGAAGCCACGCACGGCCGGAATAATAAACATGTTCATCAGGTAGTTTGGAAATATTCCGATCGCGATAATGAGTACGGCAAGGCCACTCATAGCCATTTGCATCATTTTATTGCCGGTATTGGGTACTGAGGCAATCTTCTCCGGACAAGGGCCGAGAAATGTGTACGAGATAAGTTTAATAAAAGAACAGACCGTTCCGGCGCTCACAATAGTGAATATGACCTCGGCGTACCGAAACGAGGAATGCCCGTACTTGTAGGCTTCGTCAATAGCATGGTGGAGGATGGACTTGCTGGCAAACCCGTTAAAAAGCGGCATGCCGGTAATTCCGAGCACCGCGATGACGCATACCACAAAGGTGATAGGAAGTTTCTTCCAGAGCCCGCCAAGGTTGTACATGTTGATGTCGTGATACCGCAAGTACACTACGCCAGCTACCATAAACAGAAGTCCCTTAAAAAGGGCGTGGTTAATGGTATGATATACGGCGCCTGAGAAGCCCATTGCGCCGTAGTATCCGAGGTAGGCGGCGACTCCCGCACCCATGATGATATAGCCCATCTGGCTGATGCTGTGATAGGCGAGCATTTTCTTCATGTTACTCTGTTGTAGCGCCATGAACACGCCTACCGCCATGGTAAGGATGCCAATCCAAATCACGACTGCGCCGCTAATATGAGACAGGTTCCAAAGTGGGTTGTCGCGACTCATGAGTGGCCCTGCAACAGGCATGAAAAAGCTGGTGTTGACGCGCAAAATCCCGTAGGTTCCGATCTTGACCAACACACCTGAAAGCAGGGCGCTTGCCGGGGTCGGCGCGACAGGATGTGCTTTAGGTAGCCAAATATGCACCGGCAACATCCCAGCCTTTACTCCAAAGCCGAGCATGAGAAGCCCGGCCACCGCGTACTGTATCCAGCCGGTTTCGGCAAGCTCGGCAGCCAGATAGGTGAACTCAAGCGTACGAGTGCTGAAGAGAATCAAAATGACGGCCACCAGG
>JAIVHN010000002.1 GCA_020201015.1 Spirochaeta sp.
AACTTCCCCGACTGCATGTTGCTGGCAGAGGCAAATCAGTGGCCCGAGGACGCAGTGAACTATTTCGGTGACAATGACGAATGCAACATGGCATTCCATTTCCCGCTCATGCCACGACTCTTCATGGCTCTTAAAATGGAGGATCGGTTCCCGGTCATCGACATTCTGGAACAGACACCAGCAATTCCGCCAAGCGCGCAATGGGGAATTTTTCTCCGCAATCATGACGAGCTAACTCTTGAAATGGTGACCGACGAAGAGCGGGATTATATGTACCAAGTTTATGCCGGGGACCCTCGCCAACGCATAAACCTTGGAATACGGCGGCGCTTGGCGCCTTTGCTCGACAATCATCGACGTAAGATTGAGCTCATGAACAGTCTCCTATTCAGCTTGCCGGGAAGTCCTATCCTATACTATGGCGACGAGATTGGTATGGGTGACAATGTGTACTTGGGTGATCGTGATGGGGTGCGGACACCCATGCAGTGGAGCTCCGACAAAAATGCTGGGTTCTCTCATACCAATCCGCAGAGGCTCTATCTTCCGGTGATCATTGATCCTGAGTATCACTACGAGGCCGTCAATGTAGAGACGCAGCAGGCAAACACCGCGTCACTGCTGTGGTGGATGAAACGAATCATTGCTACCCGAAAGCGCTTTCGCGCATTTAGCCGCGGCGACATCAGCTTCATTTCCTCCTCTAACATTCATGTACTGACCTTTCTGCGCCGTTATGAGGACGAGCATCTGCTTGTAGTAGTCAACTTCTCGCGCTTTGCGCAGACGGTGGAGATTGAGCTGGCCGATCAGGATTACCAGGGGTGGACTCCCGAGGAAATCTTTAGCCGGAACGAATTTCCACGGGTGCGCGAAACGCCGTATATGGTCATGGTTGCCGGTCACGACTTCTTGTGGTTCCGACTTCTGCCTCCAAGTGAGTCACAATCTGTTGGAACGGCCGATGTGAAAGATCTGCCGAGTGTAGGTGTGCGTGACTGGTCCACTTATTCCGCCAAGCTTAGCCGCCTGCTGGGAAGTGAAACTCTTGGAGCTTACATGCGTTCTGCCCGTTGGTTTCGGGACAAGGCACGCAAGATTAAGGATATTTCTATTGCCGACCGCTTTCCTTTTGGAGATACCTCCGAGAGAGTCTGGCTGCTGGTAGTTCAGGTGCAGTTTGCCGACGACAAACTAGACCAGTATTGTGTGCCGGTAGGTGTTGCTACTGGAGCCGAATATGACAATATTTGCGCCGATCATCCTGATGCAGTACTCCTGAGGGTGAGTTATGACGGTGAGGATGGAATCATCTATGACGGCATTTACAATGAAGAACTCCGGGAACAAATTTTTGAAGTGATTATGAAAAAGCGCAAGGTGAAAGGTAAGGCCGGGCAGCTTGTTGGTATGGCTGGGCGCGCGGCACGTTCCGTATTGCAAGAGATGGAAAAACCATACCAGTCACGTGTACTGCGTGCTGAACAGACAAACACCTCAATTTTATACCGCGAGGCGTGTTTCTTCAAAATGTACCGCAAGCTTGAGGAAGGTGTGAACCCTGAGATTGAGGTGCTGAGACATCTGTCGGAGACCAAGTCCGAGGTGGGAACGCCTGCGTATCTTGGTAATCTTGAATACCTTGATGCCAATGGGGCGGTTTCTTCCTTAGGGCTGTTGGTTGATTATGTTGGAAACGAGGGCGAGGCCTTTCAGTTCACTGTGGGTGCCGTCGATCGTTACTTTGAGAGTGTGTTGACCTCGGCCCCTGAGGGGATTAAGCCGCCGCGTTTGGCGCCAGCGGTAATAGGCCCCCACATTGATGACTTGCCCGAGGAGTTTGCGGGCAAGATGGACCGATTCTTTCTCGAGATGATGCGACTTCTCGGACGTCGCACCGCGGAGCTTCATAAGGCGCTTGCGGTACCCAACAGCAACCCAGATTTTGCGATGGAGAACTTTTCGCTGCTCTATCAACGGTCAGTTTTTCAGTCTATGAGAAGCCTCTTTCGGCGCGTTATGACACAAGTGAACAAGGCTCGTAAAGACGACTCACTCAAAGAGCAGATCGAGGCTATGAACGCGCGTGAGGATGAGATTGTCGCTGCCTTTGCACGCATCAAGGATCACCGCATCAACGCGCGTAAGATTCGGATTCATGGCGACTATCATCTGGGGCAGGTCTTGTTCTCAGGGCGCGACTTCACCATTATCGACTTCGAGGGTGAGCCAGCTCGGGCAACAAGTGAACGACGTCTGCGTTACAGCCCGCTGAGGGACGTGGCAGGATTGCTACGCTCGCTGCACTACGCAGTGTACTCCCGCTTTATCGAGTATGCCGAACTCCGTGCGCATGATCTTGAGTCACTGGAGCCGTGGGTTGAGCCGTGGTACCGCGCCGCCGCCGGTGCCTTCCTCGAGGGGTATTACCAATTGATTCAGGATAGTGGGCTTCTCCCAACAAGTGAAGACGATTCGCGATTGCTGCTTGAGGTATTCCTGCTGGAGAAAGCGGTCTACGAGGTAGGGTATGAGCTGAATAATCGTCCCGATTGGATTGGAATACCGATAGCTGGCATTCAACAGATATTGGAGGCCGAAAGTGACTGACGGGCCGGAGGCGACCGGCAGCACGTGGGGGCTTCCGGCGCCAAGTATCCCGGAACCGAAACATCGGCTTCCAAGTTTTGTGGGAGCCGAATATGACTCGAGCACACGTCGTGCCGAGTTCTGTGTCTGGGCCCCGCTACGTTCGCGGCTGTTGCTTGAAACAGGCGAGGACGGCCTTTTACACACGATGCAGCGCGACGACGATGGCTATCACCAATGCGAGGTGGACGGGTGTGAACCGGGGCAGACCTACGTTCTCCTGACGGAGGATGGACGTCGGTTGCCCGATCCTGCCTCACGACTCCAACCGGATGGGGTCCACGGGCCTTCAGCCCTTGTGGATACGCGTTTCTTTGAGATGCAGAACACTAACTACACTGCCCCGCGCCTCCACCAGTACGTGATATATGAGCTCCATGTGGGCACCTTTACCACCGAGGGCACCTTTGCTGCGGCCGTGAAACAGTTACCGCGCCTTGCAGAGCTCGGGATCACGGCGGTTGAGATTCTTCCGGTTGCGGCCTTTGCGGGGAAGCGCAACTGGGGCTATGACGGCGTGCAACCGTATGCGGTGCAGGCTTGCTATGGAGGGCCTGCGGGACTGGCTGCTTTCGTGGATGCTGCTCATGGTCTGGGAATAGCCGTGGTGTTGGATGTGGTGTATAACCATCTTGGCCCCGAGGGGAACTACCTGCGGGAGTTCGGCCCCTACTTCACCGACGCTTACCGCACACCATGGGGTGAGGCCATTAATTTCGACGGCCCGGACAGTGACGAAGTGCGGGCCTACTTTATTCGCAACGCCCTGTTTTGGCTGGAGCGCTACGATATCGACGCCTTGCGTCTTGATGCGGTGCATGCAATTTACGACACCGGTGCACGCCCTTTTCTTTCGGAGTTACAGGCGGCGGTTGAGGAGGCCTTTGGCTCGGATCAGCCCGGAGAGTCCGGAGAGTCAGCGTCGAAGCGCCCCCGTTATCTCATTGCTGAGAGCGACATGAACGACTCACGGCTTGTCCGCAGACGCGACGAGAGTGGTTTTGGGCTTGCCGGTCACTGGGCCGACGATTTTCACCACGCGGTACACGTACTGCTAACCGGTGAGCGTCGTGGATATTACGCTGATTTCGGTGGCATAGAGCAACTTGAGCGTGCAGTGTTTCAAGCTTACAACTTGAGCGGCGGTTACTCGGCTCATCGACGGCGTAGGCATGGGAACAGCCCAGAAGGGGTGCCTGTCGAACGTTTTGTTGTGTGCATTCAAAATCATGATCAGGTGGGAAACCGCATGTTCGGCGAACGCCTGTCAACGCTTGTTACTCCGCAACAGCATCGGTTTGCCGTCAGCTTACTCCTCTTGAGTCCATATGTGCCTCTGCTCTTTATGGGGGAGGAGTATGGCGAGACCCGTCCCTTTTGCTTTTTTGTTGATCATGGCGACCAGACCTTGCTCGATGCTACCCGCGACGGGCGTAAACGCGAGTTTGCCGAGTTCTATGATGGCGTGGAGCCGCCGGACCCGGTTGCCAAGAGCACCTTCGAAGGCTCCGTTCTTGATACTTCCGCAGCGGAGCGACAACCGGGGAAGGCAATTCTTGAGTTATATCGCGAGTTGTTGCGTATACGGCGTGAATCCGGCGGCGCGCGCGTAGTCGAGCGCATTAAGATGGACCTGCCGGTCATAGCCTACAGGCGCGGCGCCTTCGTTGTGCTTGCTAACTGCGGGGAGTCCGCGGTTGAACTATCGCTTCGCGACCTCGGAGTCGAACAAGCCAGCGTGCGTGTGTGTACCTGGATGGATGAACTGGAGCTAACTGAACAGCTCCAGGTAGATGCAGGGTTCGGCGCCAGCGAAAGCAATGGGCCACGCACAGCCGAAGGCGCAGGACATAGAGTTCAGCTGCCCGGTTGGGGTGTTGTGGTGCTGCAGGCGAGCGAGGATAATGAACTGGAACAAGGTAAATAATATATGAGTGACCGATTCATCTGCATTCACGGACATTTCTACCAGCCACCACGGGAGTCCCCCTGGCTGGAAGAGATTGAGCTTCAGGACTCGGCTCATCCGTATCATGACTGGAATGAGCGCATAACTGCCGAGTGTTATGCACCAAATGCGTTTGCTCGTATCCTAGATGAAGAGAACTTCATAACGGATATTGTAAGCAACTACGAGTACATGAGCTTCAACTTTGGGCCGACACTGCTCTCATGGTTGGAAAACAAATATCCTGGCGTCTATGAGTCACTTTTAGAAGCCGACCGTCGGAGCTTATCTCATTTTGGAGGACATGGTGCGGCAATGGCTCAGGTGTACAACCACATTATTATGCCGCTAGCCTCGCCACGAGATAAACTAACACAGGTTCGTTGGGGCATCCGAGATTTTGAGCATCGATTCGGGCGCGAGCCTGAAGGGATGTGGCTTGCCGAAACAGCGGTCGACACCGAGACGCTTGAGGTGCTGGCCGCGGAAGGAATACGGTTTACCGTGCTATCGCCGTACCAGTGCGCCGGTGTTCGGGTGCTGGATAGCAACGACTGGATCGATGTAACCGGCGGCAAAGTCGATCCACGGCGGCCTTACCTATGCCGCCTCCCTTCTGGACGCAGTATCGCATTGTTTTTCTATGATGGCGGCATCTCGCAAGAAGTTGCGTTTGGCGGTTTGCTTGATAGCGGCGAGAATTTCGCCGACCGGCTGCTGTCGGGGTTTTCCGAACAGGGACGTGGGCCGGAGTTGGTGCATATTGCTACCGACGGTGAGACCTATGGACACCATCATCGCAATGGTGAGATGGCCTTGAGCTACTGCCTGAACTCCATTCGGCAGCGGGAGACTGCAAAGGTCACGATATATGGTGAGTACTTGGAGCTATCTCCCCCGCGGTGGGAAGCGCGAATTATCGAGAGCAGCTCATGGAGCTGTATGCATGGCGTTGAGCGTTGGCGTTCGGACTGTGGGTGTAACTCCGGGGGTAAGCCCGGTTGGACGCAGGGTTGGCGCAAACCGTTACGCGAAACGCTTGACTGGCTACGAGACGAACTGGAGTCGCTCTATGAGGAGATTGTCGAGTCATATTTGGCTTTTCCGTGGCGGGCACGAGACCGATATATTGATCTTGTCGTGGACCGTTCGCCGGAAAGTGAGGCGCTTTTTCTCAAGGAGGAAGCCCACTCGGACTTGAATGAGACGGAGAAAGCCAGGGTCTTCTCGGCGCTTGAGATGCAGCGGCATGCGCTGTTAATGTACACCAGCTGCGGTTGGTTCTTTGATGAAATTTCCGGAATCGAGACTGTTCAGATTCTACAGTATGCGGCACGCGCAATGCAGTTGGCAAAAACTTTAGCCGACAAGGATTTGGAACGTTTGTTCTGCACCAAGTTGAAAAAAGCTCCAAGCAACATTGGAGCCTTTGGTCATGGTGATAAGGTTTACCAGCGCTACGTCGCAGGAGCGGTGGTCACCTTGGACCGTGTTGCCGGGCACTACGCCGTGAGTTCATTGTTTCATGAAACTGAGGAAAGCGAGTTTCGTCTCTCGTACTTTCATGTTCGTCGCAGCGATTTTAGTCGGCATACTGCTGGAAAGTACCGCTTTGCTTCGGGCACACTGTTGTTACGCTCGGATATTACTCATGATGAAGCCGAGGTGATGTTTGCGGTTCTTCATCTTGGCGACCATAACGTTATTGGTGGGGTCAAGCGTGTCGATGAGAAGCCTAAGTTCCAACGTACACTGGCTGCCGTGCAGGCCAGTTTTCTAGAGAACAACATTCCAAGTGCAATTATCATGCTCGACAGGGCATTTGGTAGACAGAGTTATCTTCTCTGGAACCTGTTTAAGGAAGAGCAACGACGAGTGGTAAGGAGTTTGCTTGACCTAACGTATCGTGAAGTTGAAATCAACTACAGGCGGGTTTTTGATGCCAACTACTCTATTCTACGCGCACTGCAAGACCTTGAAATGCCGATCCCAGATGCACTGGCTGCGCCTGTTGAGTATATACTGAACACGGATCTGCGTTCGGTCTTCCAAGGAGATGGACTGATTGATATTGGCGCCTTGCGAAACGCGGTTGAAGAGTTTCGGCGCTGGCCGTTTGAGCCGACCGGTGAGGAACTTCGGTTTGAAATTGGGAACCGCATTGGCACGATTATGCGAAGCGTTCGGGATCAAGAAGTATCGGTCGAGATACTTGAAAACCTGGTAGATGTGTTTGAGGTAGTACAGGGGCTTGAACTCAAGCTGGATCTACATGAAGCTCAGAACATATACTTTGCCGTAGCGCGTGCGGCCGATGTCTTTCCGGCATTCAGAAGTTCTCGGGTGAGGCAAGCTTTTCGAGCGCTTGCGAAACATTTTCATGTCCGGGTTCCACCATCTTTGGACAAAGCTGAAACATACCTTCAACCATAGAACTTCGCTTCCCCCTGCCTTTCCAAGCTTTGGCTTTCCCGTTTTTTTTGGTATATTTATGTAAATGCAACCCGCAAGGAGATACTGGTGAAAAGACCTAAGAGAACGTGGTCCCTCCATTCTGTAGTAGTGCCGGTGATACTGATCGCAGCGGTAGTGTTCAGCGCTTGCGGAGCTGGCGAGGAAATAGATGCAGACGATATAGCGGCCGGTAGCATAGACAGCCGTGAAACAATACTGGAGCGAACGGTTTCACGCCCTGGAGGTGAGGCGCCGTTTCGTATCGGGCAGGTTGGAGGTATCTGGACATCGAGCATAAACAATGACCCACGCACCTTTAACACATTGACTGCGCGTGATGCCGACAGCCGCACCGTCATTGACCCGCTCTATGACTTTCTTGCCGACTATGACCCCTACACGCGTGAGTTTACGCCTGCGTTAGCCAGTTTTGAGGTTGAGGCGGACGAGGCAAACGACAGTCTGCGCGTGGTCTACACGTTGCGTGATGAGCTGTACTGGACGACCCCTGACAGCAGTCCGGATACCTGGGTTCAGGTGACGTCGGACGACGTTGTGTATTGGTACAACGAGATTGACGGTGACCGTTCGCTACAACTACCGGGTTACTCTGGCCAGTTCATTGACATGCCGGACGGTAGCGCCGCTCGAATAGAGATTGAAAAAATAGATGATCGGAGTTTTGCATTTATATACCCCCGTATCGTTTCAAACCCCATTCTTTCTACTAACATGCAGTTTGGACCGCGCTATATTTTTCAACCGGCAAAGGAAGAAAACGGTTCAGAGGGTGTGCTTGATCTCTTCAGTGTAGATACACCTGTGCGTACTATCCCTGCGGTGGGTGAGTATCACATAGTGGAGTATGACCCCGGTGTACGCGTTGTTTTGCAGCGTAACCCCAACTACTGGAAAACCGACGAGGCCGGGACCAGTTTGCCGTACATGGAGCGGGTTGAGTACCGAGTTGTTCCAGATAAGAATAGCGAGTTTCTCATGTTCCGTGATGGGAGTCGGGACAGTTACTCAGCGCGGCCGGAGGATCTTGATTCGCTACTCGTAGAGTCTGACCCCGACTACACTGTCTATAACGGTGGGGCCGCTCTTGGTTCGGCTTTCTTCACGTTCAACCAAAATCCGGATACGCTTGATCCACTGAAGTACTCCTGGTTTAGTCAAACCGAGTTCCGCCAGGCAATGAGTTCTATGCTCAACCGGGAACGCATTGTGCGGCAGGTGTATCGTGGTCTGGCCGAGCCTGCGCACCATTTCTTTGCCAGGGCTAACCCCATGTTCGACGAGGATATACAGCTGGAATACACCTTTAACCCCGATCAGGCGGTTGAGCTGCTTAAAAGTATAGGTATGAGCCGCGACGCTGAAGGTACTATGCGTGACGCCGAGGGTAACGCTATTGACTTTACCATCAACCTTGGGGCCGAGAACAACATAGGCATTGATATTGCACAAATCTTTGCGGACGAACTATCCGAAATTGGGGTTCGTGCACGCGTGCGGCCTATAGATTTCCAACGAGTGGTAGAGATGCTAACCAACACCTATGACTGGGAGGTTGTGACCGTCTCACTTGGCGCCAATTACTGGCCATCTGGTGGTAGCAATGTATGGCAGTCGGGCGGCAATTTTCATTTGTGGAATCCGCTGCAAGACTCACCGGCCACCGAATGGGAAGCGCGCATAGACTATCTCTACAATGAGGGCCGCTTTACTATTGACCAGCAAGAAGCCAAGGGAATCTATGATGAGTTTCAAAGCATTTTACTTGCGCAGCTCCCGGTCATGTACGTTGTTCACCCATGGTCTTTTCTGGCGGTACGAGATCGCTGGCAGAATGTGCGCTATGACACCTTGGACGGTCTGAGGTCCGAACGTCTGTTCCTGGAGTAGCGGGCACCTTATGCAGCTAATTTTACGTCGCATCTGGGAGCCGCTACTAGCTCTTGTGTTCAAGGCTCGTGGTCGCCATCCACTTGCTGCCTTCATTTTTGGTCGCTTTGTTTCTATGATCATTCTCATGTTCGTCCTTGGCCTGGCAGTCTTTGCACTCATGGAATTGACTCCTGGGGATATTGTTGACAACTACGTCCGCTCTCAGATGTTCACCCTTGGCGAGTTCAGGCAGGACGACAACATCTACTCTGAAGAGATGATGAATACTGCTCGAGCCCGTCTTGGTCTCGACCAGCCGTTCTATGTGCAGTATGGCCAGTGGTTGCATCAGGTCTTTGTTGAGCGCGACCTCGGGAGGGCCATGATCTCGCGGGCTCCTATTCTCTTTCTCATTCGCGACCGAATGATAAACTCACTGATCTTGAACCTTATCTCGTTGGTTTTTCTTACCATAATCTCGTTTGCGTTAGGCATATACTTTTCTTCCAAGGTAGGAACCCGGGTGGATTTAGCGGCAACTTTTACGGCGTTACTGTTGCACGCCTTTCCGGGCCTGTTGCTGCTCATTCTGCTCCAGCTTTTTGCCTCGGTTTCGGGGCTGTTTCCTATTACCGCCTATCCTTCGTTTCCCTTTCGCGAGGCGCCTGGGCGGTTCATGTTTAGTTACATGTACCATATCTTTTTGCCGTTGCTGGGGGCCTTCCTGGGTGGCATAGGCGGCACTATGCGTATGATCCGAGCAACCATGCTCGACCAGTTAGGCCAACCTTACATTACCAGTTTGCGCAGCCGGGGAATTAGCGAGGGCCGCATATACTTTGCACATGCGTTCCGGAATACGCTGAATCCTTACATTACCAGCAGCGCTAACATGTTCGCCGGTTTATTCTCGGGGTCCCTAATTCTTGAGATCATTTTCTCCTATCCCGGCATTGGGCGGCTCATGTTCGAGGCAGTGCGGCAGGAAGACATCAACCTGGTTGTGGCCAACATAATGTTCATCAGTTTCCTCGTGCTCGTGGGAATGATGGTAGCTGATATACTCCTTGCTGTGGTTGACCCACGCATACGGTACGGTAGCTCATGAGCCGACTACAACGTGGATTTCGGGGTCGGCCGGTCGCTATGGCATCACTCATTGTGCTTGCAATTCTCTATGGCGGTATGATCATAGCCGAGTTCATCTCACCATATAGTCCCACCACGGTGTTTCGTGACCATGTATATCATCCGCCAAACCTCACCTTTTATTCGCAGGAACTTGGGTTTGGTCCGCAGATTCAGGAACGAGTGCTAGTGGATCAGCTTAACTGGCGATACGCGCGGGTGAGCGAACGATATCACCGAGTAGAGTTATTTGTTCGCGGGCCGGAGTACGAATTCTTTGGGCTTTTCCGCACGAATATTCGTTTGTTTGGAGTGAACGCCCCGTACAGATCCGGCGGTGCCACATGGGAAGGCGGCGGTAGAAATGTGCCGGTTTTTGTTTTCGGAGCCGACCACATGGGGCGTGATCTTTTCTCGCGGGTGTGGCATGGGGCGCGTATATCGCTCACCATTGGATTTGTGGGGATAACGATCTCTCTTACCTTGGCAATTGCCTTGGGAGGGTTGGCCGGGTACTACGGTGGTAAGTTCGACTGGCTGGTTATGCGCTTTGCCGAGTTTGTCATTCTTATACCGGGGCTGTATCTCATCTTGTTTCTGCGATCGGTGCTTTCACGTGAACTGGACAGCGGACAGTCGTTTATGTTAATTACCGTCATCCTTTCTTTTGTCGGCTGGCCAGGGAGTGCGCGTCTCATTCGCGGTATGGTGCATGCGATAAAACGTGAGGACTTCATTGCCGCAGCCGAACTGGACGGTATCCCGCCGCTGGTAATTGTGTTTCGCCAGATCATTCCCCAAATGGCCTCTATTCTCATTGTAAGCATTACCTTGGGAATTCCTGGTTTCATTTTGGGTGAGACGGTGCTGTCCTATCTCGGACTGGGAATTGTGGATCCAGCCGTTAGCTGGGGGAGTCTATTGAACCGTGAAATATCGACCTTAAATAATCTACGGAGCTTTCCATGGTTTCTCTATCCGGGCCTCTTCTTGTTACTGACGACACTGGCGTTTAACCTTATTGGCGACTTACTGCGCGACCTATTTGACCCTTACTACCGGGAGAAAAAGATCGGATCATGATACTTGAAGTTCAAGACCTTAAGATAAATTTCACTACGGCCGGAGGACTGCTTCAGGCGGTTCGAGGAGTCTCGTTCTCGGTAGCCGCAGGTGAGGTTCTGGGAATTGTCGGCGAGAGCGGGTCGGGGAAAAGCGTGACCGCTCACAGCATTCTTAGATTACTACCGGGTAACGGCGAGGTTGCCGGTGGGGATATTCGTTATAATAGTAGCTCGGTGCTGAGCCTAAACCCCGAGCAGTTGCGCCGTTTCCGCGGTCAGGAGGTTGGCATTATCTTTCAGGAGCCGGGGCGGTCGTTTGATCCAATTTACTCAATTGGAAAGGCAATGAGCGAGACTCTGCGCGCGCACAATCCTGACATGAATGACGAGGAGGCGCGGCGCCGCTCTATTCAGCTGCTTGAGGAGGCTAAGGTGCCGCAGGCGGCCGAGCGGCTTGGCAATTTTCCGCATCAGTTTTCCGGCGGCCTTTTACAAAGGGTGATGATTGCGCTGGCGCTGGCATCGGACCCCAAGATACTCATTGCAGATGAGCCGACGACTGCACTAGATGTAACCATTCAGGCGCAAATAATAGAGCTCTTGCTGGAACTGAAGGAGCGTCGCGGTTTATCTATTTTGTTCATCACCCACAACCTCGCGCTCATCTCCGGTATTGCCGACAGGGTAGTGGTAATGTACTCAGGCCTCATTCTTGAGCAAGGGCCCGCCCATCAGGTGCTCCACGCACCGCGCCATCCGTACACCCGCGCCTTACTTTCTTCGATACTCAGCATGGGTGATCATCACAGCAGTCGACGAGTTGCAATCATTCGTGGCGGAGTACCCGATCCAACCCGACCTGAGCCCGGATGTCCCTTTGCACCGCGCTGCCCGTTGGCAGGTCCGGAGTGCCGGGCGGCCGTTCCTGCTTTGAGCTCAGAGGCGGGTGTTGATCACCGCTGTATCTATCCGGGCGTCAAGGGAGAAGACCTCTATGCTCGTTCTTAAGAACGTGGAAAAGCGATTTTCGCTTGATGCCGGGTTTTTTGCGCCGGTGGGGCGTTTTGTGTATGCAGTCAATGGCGTCTCGCTTGAACTTCGTCCAAACGAAATTTACGGTTTGGTAGGAGAATCCGGCTGTGGCAAAACTACCACTGCGCGACTTGCCGTAGGTATGTACCATCCGGATATTGGACAGGTGGAGTATACCGACCGTGGGGGCCAGCGCCATGATTTGACGCGACCAAGTAAACGTGAAATGGATGTAGTGCGCAGCAAGATTAAGTACATCTTTCAGGATCCGGCACGCTCGCTCAACCCTCGAATGAACGTGCTTGATATACTGACGGCTGGCTATCGCTACCTTCCCGGCTGGCCTGGAAAAAAGAAGGCACGTGACGAGGCGGCAGCCATTCTCGAAGATGTAGGACTCCGGGTTGATGATCTTGAGCGCCGACCGACGGATTTTTCCGGTGGTCAACGGCAGCGAATTTCTATTGCTCGGGCGCTTATTGTACGCCCCGAGGTGCTTATCTGCGATGAGGTTGTATCGGCGCTGGATGTTTCGATACAGGGACAAATTCTTGGCTTGCTGTTGCGGTTGCGGGAGGAGTACCAGCTGTCGATGCTCTTCATTGCTCACGATCTGGCGGTGGTGAGTTATATCTGTGACAGAGTCGGGGTGATGTATAGGGGGCTTCTCATGGAGGAGGCCCCAGCTAAGGAGATTGGCACCAACCCGGTGCATCCATACACGAAGCACCTGTACGCCGGAATACCGCAGCTTAAGGAACCGGCCGTCGGCGAGAGTGCCGTTCGTCGCGGCCTTTCAACCCTTCGCTTTGGCGACACACCCGACCCAACCAAACGCCCTGAGTTTCTCCCCGGCGGAA
Source organism: Spirochaeta sp. (assembly GCA_020201015.1). Classification (GTDB taxonomy): domain Bacteria; phylum Spirochaetota; class Spirochaetia; order DSM-27196; family SLAA01; genus SLAA01. Next base: position 13,026 of record JAIVHN010000002.1, read on the forward strand.
CTGCAGCCGGATTTGATCAACGACAGACAGAAGCCGCAGATTCCGGTGCCGCGTTTGAGGAAGTCTCACCCGGGCACCGGGTTTCACGTTACCTTAGAGGTCATCCTCAGAGTACTTCTTAAGCGCCCGCGGGGCACCTAAAATTTCGCCATAGAGAAGACCGCGCTGCCATTCCGACAAGCTCCTGAGTGTACGGCGTTGGCGTTGTGACGCGACCGATACTACCGGCGGTGTTTTTTGAATGCCGGTCTCGGCCAGCCCAGTTGAAAAGCCAAAGCCAATTGAAGGCCGGTTGTCATCTTCGAAATCTCGCCCCTCACTTACCGACCGAACGCGCTTGGGGCGCGTGGACTGTGCTGAGGGCATGCGATTCTTTGAGGTGTCGGTTGCCTTCTCGCGCGGGAGCGCCGTCTTTGCCGCTGCCGCTGGCTTTTCTGTTGGTGCTGCGGCTTGTTGTGCAGCTTTTTGTTTCTTCACCGGTCTTTCCGGTTTTGCATCGTAGGGGCTCACATAGTCTACGTCCTGATCGTATTGGTTACGATCCCGCTCGTCCGGTCGAGGTTGGTTTACTTTTGTCGGGGGAACACGGGTTCCACGGCTTTGCCCGGTTAGCAGTGCCTCAAGTATGCCGATAACCCGCTCTTTTTCCTCGCCATCGTCGCGGGCAACCTCCTGCGTTTCCCTGTTTTGCGATCCTTTCTGGGCAACTGCGACCTCTTCAGCCTCCAGACGCTTACGTCGTTCCTCATTTTTCCGTTCGCGATTTCCTCGCAATCGGTAAAGATAGAGCAGTGGAATGAGGGCTATGAAGAAGGTCGTAATCATGGAGAAGAGTTCTTCAATCGACTCTATGCCGCCCTGTGCGAAAAATTCGCTCATTATTCTACCTTTTTCCGTTTAGGTTTCACTCGATCCGGAGTCGGTCGACTCACCACCAATGTTCTTACGCATCTCGGTGTCGGCCTGAATGTTGCGGAAGCGGTAGTAATCCATTATTCCAAGGTGGCCCTCTCGGAATGCCTCGGCAATGGCCTTTGGAACTTCAGCTTCAGCCAGCACTACCTTAGCTCGATTCTCTTGCACGGCAGCAAGCATTTCTTGTTCACGAGCCTGAGCAGCTGCACGTCGTTTCTCGGCTTCCGCCTGGAAACGGCGGCGGTCGGCCTCGGCCTGGTCTGCTTGGAGTTTAGCACCGATGTTCTCACTGACATCGATATCTGCGATATCGATTGAAAGAATTTCAAATGCTGTTCCGGCGTCAAGCCCTTTTTCAAGGACGCGTCGGCTAATCTGGTCTGGGTTCTCTAGGACCGCTTTGTATGACTCGGCCGACCCAATGGTGGTTACAATGCCCTCACCGACACGCGCAATAATCGTTTCCTCGGTGGCACCACCAACAAGCCTCTCAATGTTGGCTCGTACCGTCACCTTAGCCTTTACCTTGAGCTGAATACCGTCCTTGGCTACCGAGTCGATAGCTTGCTTTCCTTTAGTTGGATCCGGACAGTCAATGACCTTGGGGTTTACGCTCAGCTTCACCGCCTCAAGGACATCGCGACCGGCAAGATCTATGGCTGCCGCACGTTGAAAGGGAAGCGGTATATTAGCCTTATTTGCCGCAACCAACGCCTGGCTCACCCGCCAGACATTTCCGCCAGCAAGCGCGTGCGTCTCAAGCACGTCAGTTTCCAGTGGAATACCCGCTTTAACCAACATAATTCGGCTGTTCACAATCACCGAAAGATTGACCTTCCGCAGCCACATTCCAATGAGACGGCCTGGCCCCACGGGCGCACCCGAAAGCAATGACCGGAACCACAAACCGAAGAACTTGATGAACACAAACAGAATGCCGAGGGCCAGTATGCCCGCGACTACATAGAGAATAATTAACTCGAACTGCATCTCTTACCTCCTACTCAGACTGACTCGATTCGAACTCCGACTCCGGAGCGTCGAGATCACGACGTACTACAACACGGGAACCTTCCCGTCTCAAAACAACAAGCGGAGAATTTCGCTCGATGTACTCTCCTGAACTAACTACGCTGAGCTTGCGTTCACCTATCCGAGCCGTTCCCGTTGGGCGCAGATCAGTCAACGCTATGCCGGTCCGGCCCACCCAGGACTCAGTCGAAGCTCCCTCTCCGGACCCGATGGGCGGAGGATCTTCAAGTGATGTTCCTAAAATAAGCCACTTTCCAACAATGCTGTTGGGAAACATCTTTAGTGCATATGTGATTACCACAGGGGTTCCAATGGCGGCAAAAAGCAGTACCGCGGCACCGGCGCCCGTTCCATGTTCCGAAAATGCAACTGAGACACTGCCTATTATGGCCACCAACCCCGCTATGCCGATTATGCCTCCGGCCGGTATAAAAACCTCTGCAAGCACCAGCAACAAACCGACTCCCACGAAAATAAATGATGTCCACAGCGGCATTAATGTTTCTCCCGCACGATGATGTTGTTCCCCTCAAGGCGTATTACTTCTATAGGGACTCCCGCCGAAACATACTCGCCATCGGCTTCAACTACCAGCATCTCCCCTTCGATTTCTGCCTTGCCAGCTGGGCGTAAGGTGGTAATTGCACGACCACTCTTGCCGACAGGGCTCCCAGCTGCAACCATAGACTGGACTGTATAGCCTAGCTCGACATCCTGGGCGCTGTCGAGCGCCAGCCGCCGAAAGAACGATACTTTGCGAAAACTTGCTGCCAGAATTGCAAATCCTATAAGTGCCGCCAACAAGTTCATAACAACCATGAGTATGTTCCGATGGAACAATTCCCACTCCCACTCGAAGCTGGGAATTACGAACTCCTGCATCGAAAGCACTAACGAAATTCCA
>JAIVHN010000332.1 GCA_020201015.1 Spirochaeta sp.
GACTCCTTTCTTAGCGCCGCAGACTCTGTGCTCAAAGGCATACCCGGTTTTGACACCAGCTGCGAGCACAAACTGCTGCGAGATACATCGATAGTGGTGTATCCCGGCGTTGAGCATGCTTCCGGGGCACCGCAGGCAAAGGCCGTTGCAGATGGGCCGGTGATCGTTTGGAATCACCGTTGGGAAGCCGATAAGCAGCCTGGCGTTTTTCGCCGGGTTATAGAGCAGCTTGACGGACAGGGAATGGCGTTTAGTCTCATTCTACTTGGGGAGCATCCCGCAGGTGCAGGGAGCTCCGGAAAGACAGGCGGTTACAATCCGGAATTCGAGGCATTGTGCAGCAGGTTCAGCCAGCACATAATCCATTCCGGCTATGCGCAGGACCGAGCCGAGTACTTCCGTCTGCTCAGATTAGGCGATATTGTCGTGAGCACTGCAAAGCAAGAGAACTTTGGCCTTTCGATGCTGCAGGCGATAGATGCTGGCTGTTGGCCCTTGGCACCGAAGCGGTTGGCGTATCCCGAGGTACTGCCAGCCGAGGTGCACGCGCTCTGCCTGTACAAAGACATGGACGACCTCATTCGCAAAATCACAGCGCTGTGGGGAGCCCGGCTCAGCGCACAGCCGGACCAGACATGGGAACCCCTCCGCAACACCCTGCTTGAGCGCGCAGCGGAGTTCCATTGGGAGCGGCGCATTAGGGAGTTTGACGATCTCATTGAAGAGACCGTGGCGCTCAATTGCTAAGCATCCCGTCCGTTCAAACGCTGGTACACCTTGTATAGACCTTGCGTCCCAAGGTCTTCCAGACCTTCCGCCATGGCCGCATGATAGAACTGCTGCGCGGTGGCAAGCCCAGGCAGTGCCAGTTTCATGCGGCGAGCTTCTTCCATTGCTATACCAAGATCCTTAACGAAGTGCTTAATGAAAAAGCCCGGGTCATAGTTGCCTTGGGCAATCTTTGGTCCCAGGTTGTTCACCGCCCAGTTTGCACCGGCACCCTTGCCGACCACCGAAATGACCTCTTCCATGTCCAGTCCCGCCGAGCTCTGATCGCCGCCAACCATAATTGCTAATTTGCCTTCTTTGGCACCAGAGTCTCCCCCGGAGACCGGGGCGTCGAGCGTCTTCACACCCTTTTGTGCTGCGGCTTCGGAGATAGCAACCGCCAGACTGGGCTTGGATGTTGTCATGTCTACCAGGATTCCCCCTGAGGCCAGGCCAGCTAAAGCACCTTCGGCACCCAGTAGCACCGACTCGACATCCTCGGGATACCCAACAATGCTAAAGACGCAGTCACTTACTTCTGCTACCGCTTTGGGAGTGTCCTTCCAAACCGCGCCAGCCTGGAGCAGCTCCTCGGCCTTTGATTTGGTGCGGGTGTGAACTGCAACTTCATACCCGGCCTTCAACAGATGTCCGCACATGCTTTTTCCCATAATTCCGGTTCCAATCCATCCGATACGTTTCATTTTTAGCTCCTTTGCCTTCTTGAGTTGAACTGTCGCATGCCTCCATTGTACACTCAGGCAATGGAATGGTTTCAAGCCCTTGTAGTAAGTCAAGAAATTACTCTGGGCGTCTCAATTTTTCGCCTTATGATAACTGCACTGCTGGTAGGTTGCGTTGGCTTAGAACGCCAGACCAATAATCAACCGGCAGGACTCCGAACACATATTCTCATTGGAGTTGGGGCCTCGCTCCTTATGCTGCTGTCTATCTATGTTCCGCAACAATACAGGGACTTTCCCTCGGGTGATCCGAGTCGGATAGCAGCCCAGGTGGTCTCCGGAATTGGTTTCTTGGGTGGCGGTGCAATACTCAAGTTCGGCGCGGATATTCGTGGATTAACTACGGCGGCCTCTATATGGACCGTTGCGGCAATAGGCCTGGCAGTCGGCGCAGGACTGTTTGGTGCCGCGACTTTTTCCACCGTCCTCGTGCTTTTCACGCTCATTACGCTTAACCAGGTTGAACGGCGCTTTTTCCCCAAGCAGATGATGAAAACGCTCACCATCTACACCATGAATAGCACAATTAGCGTAGAGGACATTCGGCGAGCAATTAGCAAAGCCGAGATCAAGATCCGCTCT
>JAIVHN010000076.1 GCA_020201015.1 Spirochaeta sp.
GGCTCTACCTCCTGGAAGTAGTCCCGCACCGCTTGGGTTTCGGGTTCGCTGAAGGGCTCGCTTCCGGCATCGACAATTGTATTGCGCCAGGTTGACTGCGGTCGCCAGTCGCCGTCCCAGTTGCGGTTAAGATCGACACCGTTGGCGTTAAAGCGACCCGACCGGGCATCCACGGCGCGAAAATCAAACTCTTCCAGCGGTGTTCCGCCGGTGACGTGGTAAAGACCGTCCGGGTTCATGTTGTCGATGACGTGTAAGGTGAAACGCTCCGGCAACCGCTGCGGGTCGTCGCCATAGTGGGCCAGAAAGCGGCGCGCTATGGCTATGGAATTAGCCTCGTAGCCACCATGAATGCCGCCGACGATAATCACATCCACCGGGCCGTCGCCTATGACGTGGGCCCGAATGGGGCGCCCTTCCACCGACCGTCCAATGATCTGCTCCTGCCCAGCGGCGATTGCTGGCTGCAGCAGCGCTGCTGAGAAGAGTGCGAATATCAGAACCGGAATTATTTGTTGTCTCATGCCATGAGTATAATCACGGTTTCGGCTGGCGCCCACTCCGGCGCCAACGGCCGGTACACATTCGGCTCTCTTTCCGCTCAAGCTGGCGCCCAAGCCAGCCGCTTGACCTTTCGGTGATGTGGGTGCACGTTTGATTCATGGTGGGCGCGAAGACAACTATGGTGGCACTGGCGGCTCTTTGCTGGGGTTTAGCTGGTGGGATTGGCGGTATGCTGATAGACCATGGCTGGGGCGCCTTCGTTGTATCATTCTATCGTGGCGCCATAGGTCTGGTTCTGGTGCTTATCTGGCTTGGGCTGCGCCCGTTCGGCAGCGGGTTGAAAAGTCCTTGGTTGTGGTTCTGGTCGGCAGTTGCGGGACTTGGCGTAGCAGGCAACTTTTCGTTTTATTTTGTGAGTATTGAGCAGGGGAGTGTGGCGGTTGCGGCTACCCTCATGTACTGCGCACCAGTATTCGTGTATCTCATGTCGTTTGCACTTAAGTTTGAAAAGCCCACCGTACAGAAGTGGATTGCGATAGCGGTGGTAATGCTGGGTATTGTGTTACTTACAAAGGTATACGATATCGGTGCAAGTACCATCACGCCAATTGGTGTAGCTGCCGGGCTACTTGCTGGGCTGTCCTACGCAATATTTATCTTTGGCTTTAAGTATGCGGCGCCACACGGCACCCCGCAAGCGATTCTTTCAGTAGCCTTTGCAGTTCTTGCCGTCATTCTCATCGTGCCAAGTAATCCCACCCAAACCGTTGCTGCCCTGCAAACACCGGACTGGCCGCTGTTCGTAACAATAGGGGTGCTTGGTGCCGGATTTTCCTTCGTCTTTTATATCATTGGTCTGAATTATACGGTACCCGCCGTGGCCTCAATTGTGGCAATGGTCGAGCCGGTAACGGCCTCGGTGTTTGGCGTTGTGTTTTTGCGGGAGCAGCTGGCTGTTTCGCAAATTCTGGGTATGGCGCTGATACTTATCACGGTAACCGCCCTGAGTATCCAGTCGAGCTCCTCATAGGGTCTGATCCGGCGGGAGAACGTGGCCGTAAGAGCCATGCAAAACATAGAGTACATTGAGACACTGTCGGAAGAGAAACTCAATGATGCAATCGCCAACATTGTCGTTCTCACCTGGCCACGCTTCGGGAATTAGCTTAGTATAATAAGGATACATGAAAACACACAAACAACATTGGAACAAAATATTCTCCAGGAGCGCCGACACCGAGTTAGGTTGGTACGAGGGTGACGTCACTCAGACTCTCCGATTTCTCGACCGCATTCCGGGGAGCAAGACCGGGATGGTCTTGCTCCCCGGTGCCGGAACCTCTGTGCTGGTTGATGAGCTTCTTGCTCGGGGCCATAATATTATTTTGAACGATATTAGCGATGAAGCACTAGATAAGCTTAGGATGAGAATAGGTGAAAATGAAGGGAGACTAACCTGGCTCCATCACGACATCTCCCAGCCTCTGCCGGGGGACATTCCCCACGCCGACATCTGGATAGACCGTGCGGTTCTTCACTTCTTGCGCGACGAAGCGGCAATTCAAGAATACTTCAAAAACCTATGGTCAGCCTTACGGCCTGGAGGCTACGCTTTACTGGCAGAATTTTCGACTACGGGTGCCCCTAAGTGCGCCGGGCTTAAACTCCATCGTTACTCTGTTGAAGAGATGACGGAACGCATGGGGCCAAACTTCAAACTCATATCACATGAAGATTACACATATATCAATCCATTTGGCGATCCACGGCCTTATGTCTATGCGCTCTTCCAGAAATCTACGGGCTAACAAGGCGTAGCAAAAAAGCGTCGCAGAATTGATCCCCATATCTAATTTCAACCATGATCATTTTGAGAGGCCCCCAGACGAACGTGAATCTGCTCAGATGCATTTGAGACTTAAGGGCTCTCCCGTACCTGAAAAGTCAATTCAGCGCGTTCTCAGGGTCAAGCCGTCGAGAGCGCCGTCGGCCTGAACAATGAGTCGATACTGGCTCTCTGAGTCCTGAACGACGTGGGTCACGACGGAGTCTCGCATTACCCAATCATGTGTAATGAGAGCCGTAAACTCACGTCCATGCGGAGTTGGCGACAGCAGCACCGCATGGGGTTCGCCCTGTTGGTAGATCTTGGCAAGCAACCGAAGAATATTGTCAATCTTTGGCTGAAAAGCGTTCACGTAGGTCGTCGACAGATTGGGAAAACGACCATTATAGGCTCGTTGAATGTAATGCCCGATATCGAGACCAATTGCATAGGCATGGCCTGTACCGTGAGGAGTAGCGTAGCTTTTATGGGTAATTGCAGCCGATCCGTCCTCAAAAAGTGCCACAGGAGGCTGCTTTGTCCCGGTGTAATGGGTGCCTGGCAACCCGGAGCTAGGAAGTTCCGGGTCACCTAACTGCACGGTAAAAACCGGCTGACCATGGGTAAGCGTCTGACCAAGCCCAGCAGATTTAATGAGCAGTTGTTGCCGTATGCTGTGTTCAGCGGAAGCTTCATATCCGAATAGGGATCTCATTCCTCCACCGACGACGCCTAGTCCGATAAGAGTTCCGCCAGCTTCAACGTGCTGGGTGAGCCTCCCCAATAACGTGGCATCCGTGTTCGCACCTGTCAGTGAGGGGTACACCGTAACAACTCTATGAGCTAAAGCATCCTCAAGATCGGTTACAATGCGAAACGGTACCCCCATACTTTTTAGCCCCTGCGCCACCCCTAACCAGGAGCTTTCCTTTTCCCGCACCAAAATTGCCATACTATGGATACCGCTGGCGCCGTACACGTCAAATGTTGTAGGCGTGAACGCTGTTGGCAACTCTGTGGGTGTGCTTGGGCCGGTCAAGCCGGGAAAGGCGACTGGTTCAGCATCCTTTTCACAGCCAATGACGAGCAAAATAGAAAAAGCCGTAAGAACTACCCGGATCAGTTTGCTACTCATGGCAAGGGCTTCCTCGATAGGTGATAAAGTGAGCGGACAAGAAAGACCCTCGGATAGGTGATCCGAGGGCCGGAAGGACTAACGCTCGAAGGCGTGATCGGCGGACGTGCGTGATCCTCGGACGTGCGTTAGTGGAAAGTTACTGTACCAATTTACCAGCAATTTGGGCAACGTGTTTGCCCTGGAAGCGAGCACCGGCAAGTTCGTTCTCGCTTGGCATGCGGCTGCCGTCGCCACCGGCAATTGTGCTTGCACCATAGGGGGTACCGCCGGTGATCTCATCCATTGTGGTTAGCCCTGCAAAGGAGTAGGGTAGCCCCACAATTACCATTCCATGATGGAGCAATGTTACCTGTGTTGTCAGGATGGTGGACTCTTGTCCACCGTGTTGCGTTCCGGTGGAAGCCATGACGCTCCCCACCTTTCCAACAAGTGCACCGCTGGCCCAGAGTGGTCCGGTGGAGTCAAAGAACATCCGCATCTGACCGACCATGTTGCCAAAGCGAGTAGGGACACCAAAGATCACCGCGTCTGCAGCGGCCAGATCATCAGGTGAGGCGACAGGAACACTGGCAAGCTTTTTCTGCGCCTCGGTCGCACCCATTGCCGCAATTACCTCGTCCGAGAGAAGTTCGGGAACGCGCTTAATCTCAACGGTCGCCCCTGCCTCTTTTGCTCCCTCAGCGGCAGCTTTTGCCATTTCATACATATGTCCGTAGGTAGAGTGAAAAACAACTAATACATTCATGAATTTTCTCCTTTGCTCATGTGAGCTTGTACTGCCTTCCCCAGCTTTACGCTAAGGCGGGTCAGCTCCTTTTGTTCATCTAGTGTGAGTGAGGAGGCCGCACGTGCGAACCCCGCAGCAATCTTTGGAAAGTAGCTTTGGATCAGGTGCCGACCAGCAGTTGTGAGTTTAATCACAACGTAACGCCGGTCCTGTTCCTTGGCACTGCGTTCCACCAGACCGCGGCTAACTAAGCGCTCGATCACAACGCTCACGTTACCCTTAGTCTTCAGTAGCTTCTCGCCGACTTCCGCCTGGCACATCGGCCCAAGATGGTACAGTGCCTCCAGGATGCCGAACTGAGTTAGGGTTAAAGCGTCGGGCAGCGGTGCGTACTGCAACGCACCCTTCTGCAACCAATCTGCGGACCGGGACAGCGCAATGAAAAGATTCAGTGCCCGTTGCTCCTTGTCTGCCCCAGCGTGTTTGGTCGGCACGTTATCCTCCAGTTCTTGCCTCGGAAATCTTCGCGACCTATCTCGGCAGCCGATAGTTTAACATAGAACGTTCAATGTTAAACTAAATATGACCATGACAACGGCATTAGTCAAGTGGTTTTGTCAGAAAATTGTGGATGATGTAGTAGGTCAAAGACAGTCTTTGACGATTCTGGCCGCATGCGGTATACACTCCTATGACACCACACATTCTTGGTCAGCTTGCGGCGCTTGGTACCGCATTCTGCTGGGCCATTACCAGTACTTACTTTGAAGCAGCAGGGCGCCGTGTCGGTAGCCTCCAGGTTAATCTCACTCGTATGGTGGTGGCCTTTGCAATCTTCGCTGTGTACTCCTTGATAAACAC
>JAIVHN010000077.1 GCA_020201015.1 Spirochaeta sp.
AATCCTATAAGTGCCGCCAACAAGTTCATAACAACCATGAGTATGTTCCGATGGAACAATTCCCACTCCCACTCGAAGCTGGGAATTACGAACTCCTGCATCGAAAGCACTAACGAAATTCCAATGAGCGCAATACCGGAGATTCCGGCAACACCAAAGCCAGGAATGATAAACAGCTCAACAATGACCAGTACCACGCCCAGAAGAAAGAGTATGAGCTCAACCGAACCAACGGTGCCAAGTAAGAAGTTGCTGCCGAAGAGCACCGCAAAGGCAGCAATTGCCACGGTACCAGGAATTCCGAATCCTGGACTTGAAATCTCGGCAAAGAGCGCCATGAGACCTACCAGAATGAGCAGACTCGTGAAACCTGCGCCGGTCATAAGCGACACGAAGTCATCGGCGCCACTTGGACTTACCTCAACGACGTTTGGTTGGTCGAGCCCCAACTGTGCGTAGAGCTCGGTGCGGTTTGCCGGTGTTCCAGCCGACACGCCATACCGCTCCATTTCGCCAGCAGTAAGGGACAAGAGGCGGCCTTCTTCCGATATCACGCGCAGCGTCTCCAGTTCCAGTCCTTCTTGTTCCGCCCGACGCTCAAGCTCCATCATGTCCGAGCGAGTAGCTAAACCCCGTTCCTCGCCTAATAGATACTCAAGCAGTTCTACCTGATTATCTACCATTGCGAGGGCCACCCCGGGCGGATGCCCATTTTTCTCGGCAATTGCCGCAGCCTGGGTGCGTACCGCACTTACCATCTTCTCGTCAGCCGCGGTTGCTCCTTCTGGGCCAGCAATAACCGGGGCTGCGGCACCCATGGATGTGCCGGGAGCCATGAATATTTGGTTCATGCTAAATGCAATAAGCGCACCTGCCGACCAACTTACCGAGGTGCCTTCCGGAGTAAGGGTGACATATCCAACCGTGGTAATATCGTCAAGTGAGCCGATGAGCGAGGTAATGCGAAGGGTAGTGTCGACCCGACCGCCAAAAGTATCAATTTCAAAGACGATGTGTGTGACGCCATCTCTGCGGGCAGCCTCAATATTTCGTCTCAGAAAAACTAACATTGAGGGCTGAATATCTCCCTCTATAGGTACAAAAAGGACGTTGCTGCCCTCGCCAGATGCTTCTTCCTCCGCCTCGACCAGGTTACCAGTGTCGGCTTCATCCTGCGCTGGCAGCAGTGCAAGGCTCGATAAGAGGAGTCCAAAAAATATTATGCGGAATAGGCGTTTCATGTTTGTGTTTTGACCTCAGTTTAGGCTACCGCTGCCTTATGCGAAAGTCAAGCAAACGATACAATAGAGCTGCGGATGTAAGGTCGGTAAAAACACCGCGGTCCGCGCGGTTTGATAGAGTTTGTTGGAAATTGGGTAACGGTAGTGTTACGACTGAGGCGAGTGAAAAATATGAATATTCCTGATATTTCTTTTCAAGATTATTTAGAGGCGAAGACCGAGGTGGATGAGCTTGCATTGAACTTCGAGGTGCGGCGGCGCTTGTTGTCCGATATTGGTAAGTTGGCAGTGTCAAACAGGGGACCGCTACGCGTTCTCGACCTGGGTACCGGTACCGGGGCTATGGTTCGACGACTTGTGCGGGATCTTGGTGCGGTGCGGAGCGCAGGAACCGCACTTGAAATCTGCGGAATCGACCTGGACTCAAAGCTTATAGAAACGGCAGGAAGGCTGTGCTCGACAGACGCGTTCGACGAGGTTCGGGACGACATGGACTCCGGCAATGTAGCGGTGGAGTTCCGGGTTATGAGCGTAGAAAAGGCGCTTTCAGAAGCGAACTCACGCGAACTCATTACGGCGCATGCCCTCATGGACATTCTCCCTATGGCGGCAACATGTGCCGCGATTTGCCGATCACTGGTACCTGGAGCGCTTTTTTATGCCACCATCAACTACAACGGCCTAACGCGCTGGTATCCCCAAGCGCAGGACGCCGAGTTTGAAGGCCAGCTACTTGCTTATTATGACCGTAGCATGCGACGTGTGAGGGGCGACGGTAGCGAGCAGGACGGAGCCGCAAGTGGCGGCCGGTTGTACGAGGCGTGTAGTGCGGCCGGTTTAGAGGTGCTTGCAGTCGGCGGGTCAGACTGGTGTGTGGTTCCTCAGGTCAATTTCGGCGGTGGCAGCCTTCGCGGCGGCAACTCTGGTGCTGGGAGCACACCGGCCTACACAGCGGCTGAAGTGCGCTTTCTTGGTTGGATGCTCCGCACTATGTACCAAGAAGGTCGCAAGGAGTTTGCCTCCGGGCCCATGGATGCCTGGATGAGCGATCGCCTTCATTGCTTGCAGCAAGCTAAACTTGCTCTCGTGGTGCATAACCTTGACGTGCTTGCACGTAGGCGACCAAACTAACAGGATACAAGCGTCGCTACCCCACATTGCGGCAGCGGCGCTGCCGTACTACTGGTCAGGTAAGGAATCTTTGCTAAGAAATGCGTAGATATCGCCGTTGCGCGACGACATCGACACACTGTTCAGGTACTCAAGCAGCTCGGGTGCGCTCCATGGCCGTGACTCAACAAAACGTGTGCGCTCGGCACGCGTAAAATAATAGCTGTAGCGGCCGAGCTTTTCTAAGTGTTCAATACAGCGGGTGGTTAGATCTAGACTTGAGGGCACGATTTCGAATGAAAGTGCTGGCACTGGCGATCTGAGCCCCCGTATCACCTCGTACTCGAAGCCTTCAACATCAATCTTAATAAAAGCGGGTGCTCCATAGCTATCTATCAACTCCTGGATGGTATACAGGCGCACCGTCTCGCTGCGGTTGTAGGTGACTCCTTCCAGCACCCCGGTAGAGGTTGCGGTACTGATCCATTCAGGTGACAAGCTGGATACTGTAGGATTATAGTCGCTAATCTGAATCTCGGCGGTACCACTCGTGGCGCCAACCGCACCGTGGATTAAGGTGCATCTGGGTCTTTTTGCAAGTCCAGCTTCGATAATGCGAAAAAACCGCTGTTGTGGTTCTACGGCCACAACCGGCCGGTCAAGCTCCAAAAAGACCCGCGTGCGCGAACCAAGATGCGCCCCAAGATCGTAGATAGTGCCGTCGGGTGAGTCGATGATTCTGCGGTAGAACGCAAGCTGCTGGCTCCGACGAAACGGCACGGCGTAGTACCACATAAAGGATCGTAAGGTTCCGCGAGCCGAAGCATAGCTGGGAAATGCGGCGCGCAGGTTTCCGAGCCAGGCCCAGCTAAAGGACACAAGCAGGGTTAGCAGGACTATGCCCGCTAGCGGCACCTGCAGCGCGGCAGGTAGAAAAGGAGCGGTCAGCAGAATAAGCCCTGCAACCGCGACTGCGCAGGCAGTTTTGGCGAACCATGTATATGCGTTCGAGCGCTTTGTCGCCTCCGGAATAAGCGCCAGACTTGGCACATACAGGTAGCGAAGCGCTCCGGCAAGCAGGATCCAGGGGCCGATGTCGAAAAAACGGTGCGCCACCACCGACAAAGCGGCAACAAAAAAGGCATCGACCTCTTCATCAAGACGTGCGCCGAACGGGGTAGGTCCATATCGGCGTGCCGCCCACCCGTCAAGAAAGTCCGTCAACTGGGCGGCCAGGAAAAAAGCTAGAACAGAATACGTCAGTAACGCGCTTGGGCTGTTGCCACTACCGTAGGTTCGGAGCAGCATGAAACACCCAGCAACACTGAGTATCACGCGGAGTGTGCTTAGCAGATTCGCCACATTTTTTGCTGCACGTGCCGTTTTGGCCCCGTTCAGCCAGAGGCCGACAAAACTAAGTACGGCCCAGCCCGCAACTGCGTACATGCTCCAGGTTCTGGGAATCAAAGGTAGCGCCGCAAGTGCAAGCACCAGCAAGGCGGCCACGGTATTGTAGCGCGACCATTTGGAGAGGCGATCGTCTATTTTTGAGCTGTGCGTGGTGTTGGAGTCAGTCACAACTGAGAATATACGGGTACGAGCCGCAAAGTGCCAAATTGACCGTGCCTAACGGCGGTTTTTCTGTACATTCTTTGCATCAGCGTCTATCCAAGAGAGCGGAATACGCTCTCTCCCCAGTAAGGACGCAGCAGTTTTGCAGCGGAGCTGAGCGTAGCGCGTGTAGCTGCATCAGGTTCCGGGCGCGGCGGCAGATCAGGCCCGTCGGCCACTCCAAGAAGGCAGGCACGAACTCCTTCGCTGAGCCCTGTGAGGTCGTAGCCGCCCTCCAGCACGAAAACAGGACCATACGCGCCTGTTTCGAGCGCCAGGGTCGTCATGATCCGGGTCATGTGATAGAACCCTGCCCCGGTCAAGTTCATACCTCCTACTGGGTCTCGTTCGTGGGCGTCAAAGCCTGCCGATACAAGAATAAGCTCAGGTTTGTAGGCAAGACCCAAGGGTAACACGGCATCCAGCATCACCTGAAGATAGATAGCATCGCCACAGCCGCTCGGCAGCGGAACATTGAGGCTGTAACCGCTGCCAGCTCCGATTCCGATCTCGTTAACCTTGCCTGACCCTGGATACAGTGGTGACTGGTGGAGCGAGCAGAACAGCACCTCGGGGCTGTTGGCAAAGGTATTCATAGTGCCGTTCCCGTGGTGTACATCCCAGTCGAGAATCATGACTCTTTGCAGGCCGTTAGCAAAGCGTGATCGCGTTCCGCATGATGTCCGGGAGGACGTCCAAGAGCAAAACTACTCATTCCCGGCTGGGCACAGGCTGCGGAAGTAGCAACTACCGCGGCTCCGGCGGCCTTGTACGCCGCGCTGGATGAATAGGCATTGGTCGCGGTATCCGGATCTAGCCGGGTGAAGCTCTCTCGAGCCGTTTCACTTATGTGTTGTATGTGTTCGGCAGTGTGGACTCGTAACAGCTCCTCGTGGCGGGCGTTTCGGGCAGTAGCATACTGCAGCTGCTCCTTGTTCTCATACTCGGACAGCATGGTTAAAAGCGCTTCAAGGCGCTCCGGGCCCTCGGGGTGCCCTGGGCCGTTACGGTGAAGTAAACATTGCGAATCAGTGACGATAACGGTGTGCTGCGGCATGCGCTCTCCCATATCTGTATAGTGCCGACTGCACGGCTTATCGACAAGGGCCATGGCTTATCGACAAGGACTTTGAATAAAACTCGGCGGCGCGCTATCTTGTAAATACTGTGAATAAAAAACTACTATTCGGCCTGGCTCTACTTGCCGCAGGCTCCGTCATTGGACTTATTCTCGCCACTCAGCTGCAGGCACGGCTGCCTGGCGGTAGCGCTCGGCCGGCTTTTGGCGACGTGTTGTCGGTCGGCACCGATACAGGTTTGCATCGGGTCTTTGTTCGCAGCATATCAGGTAAGGTGGAGTTTGCGCCGCCGGTTGTGGAGGGTGCTCCCGGTAACGAAGATTTCCGCCCCGCCACCCCGGGAATGTTTCTTGGTCGCCGCACCGTGATACGGACCGGGGCAGAATCTATGACGGTGCTCCAGTTTGGAAACTCCGCCACCGCGCGAATTGAACCCGAAACGCAGCTGGAAGTTGTCGGCGAAGCCTTTCGTTCTGGCGAGGTGCTCGTTACCCTGCATGTAGAAGTAGGTGAGGTGCTGGCACGAGCCTTGGCCCTTGGCCCGCGGGAGCAACTTCGTATCCTCAGCCCTCAGGCTGTGACCACTATTGAGTCCGGCAGCCTGATGGTGCGGAGTAGCTCGGACGATACCGGCGGCACTACCCGAGTTGCGGTGGTTGACGGAGTATCTCGAGTGCTGCCCGGTTCGGTTGACCCGGAGCGTTTGGCCTTGATTGTAGGGGACCGCGACGTCTCTCGCGCTGCGCAAGATGTGCAGCGACGTGCTAGTCGCCTTGAAAACGGAAACGAATTACGTGTACGGAGCAGCGATATTCCTGATGCGTCGCAGGTACTTAAAGAGGTTCAACGGCAGGTCGAGAGTGCCGCTGGTGCTGGCGAGCGTATATCTCGTGGCGAGCTGCAACAGATTACTACGATCATGGAATATGCGGGTAGCAGTCTTGAACAATCGCTGCCGAGTTCTGCACCAATTTCCGAAACGGAGTCCGACCGGATTCGGCAACTCCAAGAACCGGACAAGCGCACATTTGCAGCGGTCAGCGCCGACTCGCGAGCGCCCGCAACGGTACGTATCGAGACTGATCCACCCGATGCAGAAATCTATCTTGAGGGGTTACCTATTGGGAAGCGGATCTACTCAGCCCTTTTTCTGGATGATGAGCACCCGGTTTTTGAGGTTCGCCGCCAAGGATATCAATCTCAGCACATAGCAATTAGTTTTGACGAGGATCGTGATCAAACTGTACAGGTGAGCCTTGTGCCGATGGAGCCTGAGCTTAGCACGCAGGAGTTTATGGAAGCGGCCGCTGCGGGACGAGTCGAGGCAGTACAACGCTACATCGAGACTGGTGGAGATGTGAACGCCATTGACGGGGACGGACTCAATGCTTTGGCCCGCGCGCTGGGATTGCCCGCCTTTGCTCGGGGGCGTGTTGGTGCATTTCAGCCAAGTTCTGGACTGATCGATGTCTTGCTTGATGCTGGAATTGAAGTGCGTTTGCCGTATCATGTTGATGGCCGCCGTTTTTTTGCGCTGCATTTGCCGGTGCTTGCTTCGCTTGCGGGTGCTGATGCCGATCTTGAACTTGTTCAATTACTGCTTAGCTCAGGAGCCTCGGTTGATTCGTATCTTGAAACCAACGAGATGAGTGTCACGCCGCTTGGAGCAGCTGTAATTGTTGGATTGGAATCCGGATCGGTTGATTATGAACTAGTCGAGCTTCTGTTACAGCATGGCGCCGACCCCAACGCGGGTTTGGTGTACGAACGCCGTGTGCTTGATGTTCTCTCAGCTGCGGTAGTGATGGGGGGCTATACCGGACACAGCGACGTCGAACTGGTGCGCATGTTGTTGGCGGCAGGCGCACGTAGAGACCTGCGATTCCGAATTGACGGGGTTATAGGTACTCCCTTGCAGTTTGCCGAGAGACTTGAACTTGAAGAAATTGCCGACGTTTTGCGTTCTGAAGTCGCCGCACGATGATTGATACAGTATCTTAAGCAAATGGGTGGACTACGCGGACTAGGAATTATTTTTGTTGTACTTGGAGCAGTGTTGCTTCTGCCTGCTGTCCTTGACGCAGTTTATACCGTCTCATTTATAGCGCGCGCGGAGTCGGTTGTCGGGGAAGTGGTGGATGTTGACGTTACTCAAAGCCAGATTCCCTTTACGGATCCAGAAAGCGGCCGTCGTTATTACGCACTGCTTGAGTATACTGATGCCGACGGAGAGACACATCTTTTTCGTTCTGCCGGTGCCGAACCGAGAGATGCAATTGCTGTAGGTGATGAACGAGAACTACTGTACCTCTCTTCCAGCCCGGAAGGAGCGCGAACAGCTACTCTGATGGGAATATGGGGTCGTGGTATTGTTCTGGCAGGAACGGGCGTGCTTTTTCTAGCTGCTGGGGCGGCTGTCATTGGACGACGGCTGTGAACGCGGCAGCTAAATAAAAAACCCCACAGCCGAAACTGTGGGGTCTTCTTACATCTGCACAAACGCACGGTTGCCGCACGTCTACATAAAAGCAGCGTGAAGTATTAGCGCTTGCTAAGCGCGTCTTCTACTGCGTCAATGATGCCTTGGCTGGTCGCGGTTGCGCCAGTTACCAGGTCTACGTCTGCGCTGTCGCTTTCAACAATTCGTTGAATGGTCATATCACGGCTGCGATTGCTGAGGCCCGGAGTTTCGTTGAACTCAACCAGCTTTACCTCAGTAATGTTGTCTCCCTGCATTACTACATCAACAACGATGTCTCCAGCATAACCCTCGCCTGTGCCTCGCAGAGTTTCCTGTGCAACGGCAAGTGCCGGAATGAGAAGTGCAATAACCAGAGCAATGAGAGCAATTCTTAACTTCATACCTTAATCCTCCATTTTGTTGAACAAATAGTTCTTGTATACCCTATTCACATTAGTATACCACGGGGTCAGCGGCACTTACCAGTCTATCGGCTGGTGAATACCTTTTTACCCCTAATGGTGCAGTGTTTTACGAACTAGTAGTGTACAGCAACACGGTGCACCGGTCAAGCTTGGATTAGATAAAATTGTGTCTAGTCAGCCGCTCACCGGAGGCACTGGACTCTGGGCACGTGTTCGGAATACTCTAAATCTGTGGAAGATGGAAAGCAAGTTCAGCGTATAGGTGTGTATTGTGCGTCAAGCTTCGGCGCAAATCCAAGTTTTTTACGTGGTGCACAGGAGCTTGGCGCCCTGTTAGGTGAGCGAGGCATTACTCTGGTGTACGGCGGAGCTCGGGTCGGTCTTATGGGCGCGGTTGCCGATGCGGCACTTGCCAAAGGTGGCAATGTAATTGGAGTGATTCCGGAAAGCATGATACAGCATGAGCTTGCTCATACCGGACTACAAGACTTGCGGACGGTGGCGTCTATGCATGAACGCAAGGCAGTTATGGCGGAGCTTTCAGATGCCTTTCTGGCGCTGCCGGGTGGTTACGGCACCATGGATGAGACCTTCGAGATACTCACCTGGGCTCAACTGGGGCTGCATCACAAACCATGTGTTTTGTGCAATCTTGATGGCTACTACGACCCCCTCCTCAGCTATCTAGATAGCATGGTGGCTAACGGCCTCGTGCGCCCTGCTCATAGAGATCTTGCTATGGCGGCATCGAATCCAGCGGCAGCTATTGAGCTGCTTGAGCAGGCGCTTATGTCGGTAGGCTCTGCTGTCACGAAATGGGACGAATCATCTATCTGAGTAGAAGCTGAAATTCGTCCTCCGGAAGTAGCCCGCCGCCGGTGAGCCATACCACCTCCGCTGCCGGAGAGCGTAGCCCTTTGAGTTGGGCTCGTCGAGCAGGGCCGCCCAGGCCTGCCGCCGCCGATAGTTCCAGGCGTAAACCATCCGAGGCGTACACATGCCTGAGGTATGCTCTCATTGTGTCATCACTTTCGGTATAGAGCCCGGAACACAAAGCGCCGATAATTGGAGCGGCAAGTACCGACGCGCTTCCAACCGCAAGCCCGTCTGCATCGGTAGCGAGCGTCAATCCATACTCGCTCACATGCAGACCCGCATACCTTCCTTCCAAGACAGCCAGTAACAATGCCGGTGCTTGTGTTGGTTCAACCGTGTAACTCTCTACCGCATGAGCACCGAACTCCAGTGCTAAGCCGTACGAAATTCCCGCAGGGCCGCCGCCGACTCCACACGGAAGATAGACACAGAGAGGATGGTCGGCAGAGGGGTATATGCCTCGTTCAGCAAGTTGCTGTCGCAGTGGGACCGCCGCAGCGGCGTAGCCGTACAGCAGGCGGGTGGAGTTCTCATCGTCAACGAAGTAACTCCGAGGCGAGGCTGCGGAAGCGTCTCGGCCAGCGCGCACGGCAGCGGAGAAGTCCCCGCCGTGTTCTACGACCCTTGCACCGTGCGAGCGCAAAAGATCCTTCTTCCATTGTTTAGCGTCGCGGGACATATGAGGGAGCTCGCCATCGCACTTTGCAAGCACCGGCTCAAAACCCGTGAGTGCCCGCAGCGGCGACTCTATACGTCCGGGGCTCCCGGCAAAAGAAGCCGCGGGAAAGAGGTTGGCCACCAGCCCTTGTGCACGTCTCATGCGGTTCGCGGCATCCACCGGGCCGTCGGGACTTATTCCTAATTCTCTGCCCTTTGGTCCAAGTACCAGCTGCGCTTGAGGACGATTGTGGAAAAAAACTGGTTTGGCTCGTCGGATACTTTTGATCAGCTTCCGGTGCATGACAGGATTGTTCATACTTTTTGCCTCTCTTAATTCGCGTTCTTATCCGGTCTTAACCCTGAGTGTTCTTTCCACCCATTGACCGCTGACTGCTTTGCTCTCTATAATTTAAAGATATCATGTCTACCCCAGATCAAAAACAACAACCAAGCGAAATATCTCCTGAATCAAGTGAGACCACCGCCGCCGCTCCAAAGGCCGGATCGACCGCAAAAACCGAAATCTCGGGACGAAAGATCTTTTTTCTGCACCCGCCTACATGGATCCGTGAGGAGCTCGTCTACGGTATGATCAAGGCAGGGTACAAGGCGTACACCACCGAAGAGTCGCGGGGATTGCGTAAACTTGTATCGCTGTACCCGGGTTCACTGCTTTTTGCAAATGTGGATAAAGGACCTAAAGGTTTTGATTGGTTGAAGACGCTTGGGTCTATGAACGACCTTTTTAAAGAAAAAGATACACGGCTGGGAATTCTCTCGGAGGACAACCGCAAAGATACCATTAAACGTTATCTGAGCGCGGTTTCTGCTCCTTGTGGGTACATCGTCATGAATGGTGCCCAGAAAGAGATTGCCTCACGGATCACGACTCAGGTGGCACGGCACAAGGCCCGCGGTCGGCGCACACAGGTGCGTGCGCGGTGTTTTGACAACAACGCTACGGTAAATGTTAAGTACGGCGGAGATAATCATGCCGGGCGTGTGCTTGATATTAGTGCTGCGGGTGCAGCGTGTGTTATGCCCAGTCTTGATGAGCTCTTGCGGAAAGACGACTGGATTAGCGACATACAATTCAAGCTAAATTCACGCATCTGCACGCTTGCTGGCAAGGTGGTGGGGGTGCGGACCGAGTCGGAGAAAACATTCGTGCTACTGTTTGACGAAGCTCGCAGTGACTCGGTTGAGGAGAAAATCTATGCTTTCGTCATGGAGACTATACAACGCAACTTTGAACGCTCACTTGCATGAGGCGCGATCGTCTTTTTATCGAAGTCTTACAGAGCGAGTTCGTGTTCTTAGAAAGTTGGGTCATAAAAAAGTTGGGTTGTAAAAAGTTTATGGATAAGGTGTGCAGCGCTACTACGGCACTACACACCACATGTCAGACGGAATGTCTTAACCGTCGTCTCCAATAGCCCTTAACCGTCGTCTCCAATAGCGTCGACCGGGCATACTCCCTGCGCATCCAGCGCAGCTTCGCGCTCAGCGTCGTTTTCCGGTTGCTTAAACACATATGCAAAGCTACCGGAATCGTCCATGACGTAGTGGTCCGGATCGGTTTGGGCACACGCCTCACATCCAATACAGTTTGAATCGACATAAAAAGGACCGGGAACACTTCCCGCTACTTTTGCGTTCTTGTCTGCCATCATTGATCTCCTTGATCCTTGGTCTAATCGGAAATATACTACCACGACTGGCGAACCGGAAACAACCAACTGGAAAGGATGGATCTGCATGCTACGGATTTCTGCGCTTGGTATGGCGGCAGTGCTCTTCCTCTCGAGTACTCTGTGTCCGCCGTCCGTTGTCGGCGAAGCGCCGGTTGCTGCCAGCGAACCGTTGTATGGTGTAGAGCATCCGCTGGTTCAGAGCATTGAACTTCTGTATTCTCGTTCTAATCTTGCTTTTCCAACCGCGACCTACCCAGTGGTACGTAGTGAGCTGTATTCGGCCGCTCGCAGGCTTCAAAAGAACGCACAGAGTCTTGCCGAGCGCGATCGTGTGGAGGCATTTCTTGTTCGTCTTGGGTATTCGCCCGATGCGTATCACTATGAACTGTCAACGAATCTGGTGGCACAGGCGTATCTTCCTGACGGACTCAGATATGACGACTACGCCGATTTGTCGGCAAAAGGCAACTCGGTTGCCACGATTCAGGGAGGGGCGGTGCGTGATGCGCACGCAGCACTCTTTGTGCAGGTGGAGTTAGGGCGCGAGTTTGCAGCGTTTACCGACGACAGACCGTACACGAATCTGCCAATTTATGAAAACGGTATTCCCTTTGTTGGAGAGTATGCCGAGGTCATGGCCGCCTATTTACATTACGAGCTAGGTGATGCCGAAATTGTCCTTGGCCGCGCCCCCTTTTTTGTTGGTCCCTCTCCTTTCTCCTCGTTGCATGTTGCACAGGAGGTTCCATTCTTAGATGCCGTTCGGCTGAGCTTGCCCTTGGGTGCGGTACGCTTTCATTGGCTAGCTGCTACGCTCGAGAATCGGCGCGCGCGCGGTGAGCCCGAACGTGGAGAACTACCTATTGGGTATGACTATGGCCGCAACATTATTTTGTATAATTTGCAGCGAGTGGAGTTTGCGCACAAACGCATGAGGGCTGGGCTGGGCGTGCAGGCCATTACCGCTCGACGTGACAACATGTTTCTCTTGTCAGATTTGTTCGCGGCCGCCACCGGTCTGTACTCGGAGTCGCCAGCTAGTAACCTAAGTGTTGTTGGAGATGTGTCGCTGGTACTACGGCCGGGACTGGTTGGGTTTCTGCAGTCCGGTTTTGATGCAATAGATCTTGAGGCCTTTGGTGCCGAACAATCTGTGGCGCCAAGCATTTTTGCGCTGCTTGGAGGAGTCCGAGTACGGAGTGAAGGGCCCCGGGCTATCTGGGATGGAGTTCTGGAAATTGGGGATACACATTACCTCTGGGGAAGTTTTGATGATGCAGAGTATCTCAGTAGGGCAATCTATCGGCGGGAGCTTGTTGGTGAGAGCGAGTATATGGCGCTGAGTTCACCTTACGGCCCCGGCGTAACCTGGCTCCGAACTCGAGTCGGCGTAGAGTCCGTAGATGGGCTTGATTTTGGGATGGAACTCCTCTTACGATGGAGTAATTCGGTGGCAGGCCTCACTGCGCTACGAGATGAGGCTGGCGCATATCGTGATGACTCGGTTGTCGCTACTGCAGCTCGTGATTTTGCACTGGGGTTTGGGGGCGAACTTGGATACCGGCCGCGGGAACATACACGGATTGCGGCCGCGCCTGCGGTACAGCTTCGCAGTTCGGAAGCCTGGGTTGAGATTATCCTCAGCATTGAGAGTAGTTTTACGCACGTCGATTCCGTAGTTCCGGTCCATTAAGGAGAAAGCCATGACGATGAGCGCTAACGAACTTGCCTCGTACTTTGATCACACGCTACTGCGGCCAAACGTAGTAGCTGCGGAGATTGATACTCTATGCCGTGAAGCAACTGAGTTTGGGTTTAGTACTGTGTGCGTGAACCCCATTTGGGTTGCGCATGCTGCACTGCAGCTCAAAGATAGCGGGGTCGATGTATGCTCGGTTGTCGGGTTCCCTCTGGGGCAGCATTCGAAAGATATCAAGACTCGCGAGGCCGCTGCGGCGGTTGCTGACGGTGCACGCGAGATCGATATGGTTATTCGACTTGACGCATTGCTCTCGGATGATGATCGGACCGTCCGCGATGATATCACGGCGGTTGTACAG
>JAIVHN010000246.1 GCA_020201015.1 Spirochaeta sp.
GTCCTCCGGAAGGTATGCCACTTTGTGACGCAAGGCTTCGGCTGGCCCGGAGAACCGAAGAGTCTTCCCATGCAGCTGAATCTGCCCGGAATCAATAGGGTACATGCCGTAGACCGACTTAAGAATTTCGGTGCGGCCGCTGCCCATGAGTCCGGCAATTCCCAGGATCTCGTTGCGGTGCACATCAAAAGATATGTCGATGTATGACTCAGCAGCCGAGAGCCCCCGCACCGACAGCACGGGGACGCCGTCGGCAGGTGCCGGGGTCGGTGCGGCGTCCGGGGTCACGGCCGGTTTGGTACGGGCGGCCGTTGCCGGGGCGACGGCCCGCACCGGGGTGGAGCGGGTGGTCTCGCGTGCAGCGTCGGCCTCGTCGGCACCGCCAGCCACGGCAAGCTTAACCGGCCCAACAATGAGCGCCGACAGCTTTTCCTTATGCACCTCATCACGCCGAACTGTCGCAACCGCCCGTCCGTCGCGCAGCACCGTCATGCGGTCGCACACCTCAAGCAACTCATCAATACGGTGCGAGATATGCAGGATTGTGCAGCCCTCGGCTTTCTTATCCCGCATGATCTCAAAGAACAGTGTCTCCTCGTTCTTGGAGAGCGAGGAGAATGCCTCGTCCAGAATAATAATCTGAGCCTGCTCCACGTAGCTAGCCTTGAGCATAAGTAGGATCTGCTGCATGCCTATACCCAAGTCGCCAGCTTTGGCGCGGACATCAATATTCAGCCGTCCCTTAGCTACAATCTGCTCGGCCAAGGTGTAGAGCTTGGTGCGATCCATGAACAGACCGCCGCCGCGCGTAGGAAAGTCGGGCATAAAAAGATTCTCAGCAACGCTGCAGTCCCGAACCATTTGTGGTTCCTGCGGAACAATCGCCACCCGTTCTTTCTTGGCAACAATGCGCGAGAGGTCTGTGTACTCGCTGCCGTTAATGCGGATAACCCCGGCCGTAGGCTGCACGAGCCCTGCCACAATTCCCACCAGAGTGGTCTTACCCGCGCCGTTCTTGCCTATGATCCCGTGCGTCTCTCCACGTCGCACCTCAAGACTCACGTCCTGAAGAGCAACGGTACCTGGGTAGATCTTGGAGAGTCCTTGCAGGCTTAGAATGTGCTGTTCAGCATGTTGGGTCGTCACGAGATGTATCCTTTGTTCGAGCCACAGCATGGCGGCTATGCACCGGTATGGGCTCGCATGGCTGGCGTCCCCGGTGTGGCCCGGGAGAGCATAGCACTTGCAGCGGTCCGGCTCAAGAACACTCAGCACAAAAAACTCCGACCGCACCAAGCTTTTTTAGCAGCAATGCTGGCCACTTGATTCCACCGCCAATTTTGGATAAGAAAGAGTCCAAGACCTACAGTAGGAGCACCCACCTATGGCCCGAGTAAAGAAAATGGCAGCGGCACTTGCCGTACTCCTATTTCTGTCAGCGTGTACCACCCACACGAACGTGACCTTCACCACCAATGTAGAGTCGGCCGAAGTACGGCTTGACCACACCCCAATAGGCGAGACGCCCGTTGAACGGCGGCTCAGCAACGGCATCTGGTATGATCCTTACGTAGTAATTCGGGCGGAGGGCTACCACGAGATTCGCAGCAAGCTGCAACGTGAGTTGAAGGTGCTGAACGCGGTAAGCGGCGTTATCTTCTGGCCAATTTGGCTCATGGCCCATGGCCCGCAGCCAAATCAGCATTTCACCCTGCAACCCGAAGAGATACAAAGTGCGCTACAGCGTTCACCTCAGAGTTTGGAGTCCCCCGAGGCCCACGTGGTACCCGTAGGTTCACCGTAAGAGCATTGCTGCCGGGAGCATTTCTTGCTTGCGGGATCACAGGGTGCGTGCTACCCTACCTCCATTACGTAACACGTTTTAGGCAATTCATGCTACGCACACGAACCGGAGGATCCCTATGCTTAGAAAGCACTCCCAGAACCAGTTTTCACGATGGCGTACAGTCTGCCTTGTCTCGACGTTGTTAAGCGTCACCGCTTTCCTCGGCGCGGCACCTGCCCAGGAACAACCTACGCCCAACGGCGCCGCCGAACAAACGCGAACAGTCACCGACATGGCTGGCCGTGAAGTAACCATTCCTGCCACCGTAGACCGGGTCATCTGCTCAGGCTCGGGTGCGCTACGACTCCTCACCTACCTACAGGCACACGACACAATTGTGGCGGTAGATAGTGCCGAGATGGGAACCCCTGTTGATATACGACCCTACGCTCTTGCAAATCCGCAGTTCAAGGAGTATCCGGCCTTTGGCGACTTCCGCGGTATGGACAATCCGGAACGCATACTGGGACTAGAGAAGCAACCACAGGTTATTCTCAAAATTGAGGGTGGCTACGACTACGAACAGCTTGCCGCACGCACCGGTATTCCGGTGGTTGTACTTGGGTATGGCAATCTCAACGACGACAGGGAGACCCTCAACACGACCCTGCGCCTCATGGCCGAGGTTGTTGGTGCAGAGGTACGTGCAGAAGAGGTTATAGCCTATTTGGACTCGCTCATTGGGGATCTACGCGAACGCGGGGCGGCGGCTTCCTCACAGCCGACCGCTTTTGTCGGCGGCATTGCGGCGCGCGGGGCGCACGGCTTTACCGCAACCGACAGGAACTTCACGCCTTTCGCCTTCTTAGGCGCCGACAACGTTGCGGCCCGTGAGGACGCAGCTGGCGCCTCCTCAACCGAGGCGCGCTCATCACACGCAACCATTGCCCGCGAGCAACTCATAGAGTGGGATCCGGAGTACATCTTTCTGGACCTGGCCACTACCCGTGGCGGTGGAAACGGCCTGGAACAGCTACGAGACGAGCCGATTTACGCGGGCATGCAAGCCGTGCAGAACGAGCGGGTTTTCGGCCTGCTTCCGTACAACTCATACAACCGCAACTTTGATACGGTGCTCGGCAATAGCTACTACATCGGCACCGTGCTCTACCCCGACGCATTCTCGGATATCGACCCGCATGCCAAGGCAGATGAAATATACACCTTTCTCAACGGTGGCCCTGCTATGGCGCAACTCACGCAGATCTTCCCGGACATGGTGTTCGCACCGTTGACGGTACGATAAACTCTCGTTGGAGCACGCATGTCACACTTAAAACGGGTTGCGGTACCTGTCGAGTACCACCACTACATTCGCCATAAACGAACCGCGCTGGTACTGCTCGGGTTGCTAACGCTTGTCCTGTTCGTGACGGCCGTTGGCATAGGGCCGGTAGGCATTTCGCCAGCAGATCTGCTTAGTGTACTGCTTGGCCGGCCGACGGACACCCGCTTTGCAACCATTGTTTGGAACATACGGCTGCCGCAGGCAGCGGCAGCGCTGGTGGCCGGGGTGGGGCTGGCGGCGGCTGGCACCGCTATGCAGTCCATTCTGCGTAACCCACTTGGCTCCCCCTTCACCCTTGGTATTGCAAATGCCGGCGCCTTTGGCGCTGCGCTCACGGTTACCTTCTTCGGCACCGGGGTCATGCGCAGCACCGTTGCCGACGCAATATCCATTACCAATCCGGTGTTGACCACCCTAGGCGCCTTCACCTTTTGCATGCTCACCGCCTTGATCATTGTCTGGATAGCGGAGCTGCGGGGTGCCACCCCCGAGACCATGGTGCTCTGCGGCGTGGCGTTGAGCTCCTTGTTTAGCGCTGGCACGATGTTCCTGCAGTACTTTGCCGACGACGCGCAGTTGGCCGCAATAGTGTTTTGGACATTTGGCGATGTTGCGCGGGCCAGCGTTCGGCATATTGTAATCATGGCGGTGGTGACCGGGGGCGGGCTGCTGTACTTTTGGTTTCACCGCTGGGCCTTCAACGCCATTGACGCGGGGGACGAGACCGCCCGCGGCTTGGGTATCCGGGTTCAGCGGGTACGCATGACCGGCATGATGGTGGCGGCCCTCATGACCGCGGTGATTGTGTCCTTTCTGGGTGTGATTGGCTTTGTTGGCCTGGTGGCACCGCATATGGTGCGCCGCCTTTTAGGTGACGACCACCGCTTTGTGCTACCCGGCAGCTGCCTGGCAGGCGGTGCGTTGCTGTTGGCTTCCGACACCGTGGCCCGTACCTTGCTCGCACCTCATGTACTCCCGGTAGCGGTACTGACCGCGTTTCTGGGGGCACCGGCATTTCTGTACCTGCTTATTCGAGGGTACCGCCGATGAAGCTCGCAGTTGAGACACTCAACTTCTCCTATGGGGATCTTCGCGTTCTGCTTGATGTCAGTTTTGAAGCCGCACCCGGAACGGTAACCGCCATACTTGGCCCAAACGGCTGCGGCAAGTCCACCTTGCTGCGCTGTGTGAACGGGTTGCTCACACCGGACTCGGGTCGAGTGCTTCTTGACGATATCGACATCTCGCTTCTGAGTAGTCGCGATATTGCTCGACGTATTGGTTATGTAGCTCAACGCAACGAGGCGTCCCGTCTGACCGCCTTTGACGCGGTGCTCTTAGGGCGCACGCCGCACCTTGGCTTCCACGTTGGCCGGCATGACCTGGAGATTACCCAGGCGGTGATTGAGAGCATGGGGCTTAGTGAACTCAGCATGCGCTACATCGACCAGATGAGCGGCGGTGAGCTGCAACGGGTCTGCATTGCGCGCGCGCTTGCCCAGGAGCCGTACTTTTTGCTTTTGGATGAGCCGACAAGCTCGCTTGATCTGCGGAATCAGTACGATATCCTCCATACCATTCGTCACCTGGCGGTGGAGCACGGGGTAACGGTGCTCTTGACGATGCACGACCTCAACTCAACCCTGCGCGTTGCCGACCGCGTAATCTTCCTGCGCGAAGGCCAGGTGTTTGCCGACGGCAACCCCGACGAGGTAACCCCCGACATTGTGGCCGCGGTCTACGGCATAAATGTGGAGATCATTTATCACGACGGCCGCCCGGTAATCATCCCCCTCAACGGACATCCCCCGCACTGATAGCTCGCATGTCCAGCGTTGCACAGCCTCTGGAGTTATGCTATGCATTGGTGTAGGTTTTTAGCGGAGGTCAATCTGACATCCGACAGTCTGGAAAGACTACCTTTCTTAAGGCGCAGTTGCCGGACTTCACTTATGTCAACTTAGAGAATCCCGACGACCGCGAGCACGTCCGCGAAGATATACGCACATTTCTTGCCCAGGCGGCTCCCGGTGGAGTCGTAGTAGATGAGGCGCAACGTCTACCGGAGTTGTTTTCCTACCTGCAGGACTTTGTTGACCGCTCCGGCGAGATGGGGCAAATTGTGCTTTCGGGGAGTCAGAACTTCCTGATGATGAAAAGTATCTCCCAGAGTCTTTCCGGCCGGGTGGGGCTTTTGAACCTCTTTCCATTCACCTGGAATGAGCTTGCAGGACATACGCAAGCCCCCTCCAATGTGGATGAGTTTATGTATCGTGGATGCTACCCAGCAATCTATGATCGTTCGATATCGCCACCGGACTTTTACCCTGCCTACGTGCAGACCTACATCGAACGTGATGTACGCAACCTACAGAACATTGGCGACCTCAGCACCTTTGGTCGCTTTGTGGAACTTTGCGCCGGGCGCGTCGGGCAAATCCTCAACTACAGTTCCATCGCTTCGGACATAGGAGTGGACCACAAAACCGTAAAGTCCTGGATCTCCCTTCTCGAGGCAGGATATGTTATTTTTCTCCTACGTCCGCATCACGAAAACTTTAACAAGCGAGTTATCAAGTCACCCAAACTGTACTTCTATGACACCGGACTAGCGACGTCCCTGCTTCGCATTCGGGAGAGCGAGTCCCTCAGGAGCTTCCATCTCCGTGGAAATCTGTTTGAGAACTACGTTGTTGCAGAGTATGTAAAGCTACTCCACCATGAGGGAATACAGCCGGACGCCTACTTTTTCCGGGACTCCAGCGGAAATGAGGTTGATATGATACTCGACCGGGGCACGCACCTGGTGCCGGTAGAGATCAAGTCTTCGGCAACGATTACCGGTGAGTTTTTTCGAGGATTACAGACCTACCAAGAGCTGAGTGGAGCCACCACAGACAAAACCTACTTGGTATACTCCGGTGAAAACTCAATGCCACGGAAACATGGGCAGGTACTCGGCTGGCGCCAGATCGCTGAGCTCCTCCCGTAGGCTTTACCCGGTCACAGATCATGGACGCCGCTCCGGCGTTGCACAGCCTCTGGAGTTATGCTATGCATTGGTGTAGGTTCTTAGCGGAGGTCAATCTGACATGAAACATCACCTTACTATTCGTCGTGCTATCTTGAGCCTGGTATTGCTTGCTGTGGCCCCTGCAGCCTTTTCGCAGATGTCCTTCGCCGCCGGCTTGGGAGCAAACTTCTTCCGCTACGAGACGCCGTACCTTACCGCCCTCGCCGCGACCTATCTGTATGAGTACACCGAGGGCGTGGAGCTCAACATAGGCGGAGAGTTTGCTATCAGCACCACTGAGGACGATGACGGCGATACTGTGCCGCGATTCTTGCTCCCGGCCAATCTTGGGTTGAACTTTGTTTTTCCGTACAACCAAGTCTCGGTAGTTTTTGGTACCGGGATCACACCCGTGCTTTTCATTGATGAGGAAAGTGACCCCAGTTTTCTGATGGGCCCATACGCAAAAGGGGCCGTGCGGGTGCAGGTGCATCCCTACATGAGTTGGTTTGTAGAAGTTCAGCAGGATCTTCTCATTGGTGGGAGCGACTGGATTAACACCGGAACCCGCGCGAGTTCCGGCATTGTCTTTTCATTCGAGAACCGGTAGCACCTAAAAGCGGTACCGGAACCCGATACTTCGTAGTATCACACATAG
>JAIVHN010000078.1:0-15214 GCA_020201015.1 Spirochaeta sp.
CAATGCTTGAGGCCTGCTCTTACGAGTCACTGGCGCTTTCGCTCACTATGGGCATTAATGGCGCTCTCTTTCTTCAGCCTGTTTCAAAATACGCCGAACCGGCGCTGCAAGAACGTGTGTTTGAACGTTTTATTCATCACAAGGCTATTGGCGGGCTCATGATTACCGAACCGGAGTTCGGATCCGATGCCCTGCGCATGCGCAGTAGCTTTAAGGCCGTTGACGGCGGCTACCACCTCAAGGGCACCAAGCACTGGGGTGGACTGACCGGACACGCGGATTTCTGGCTGCTCACCGCACGTGGTGAGACCGAGCGTGGTGACTTAGAGCGCACCATTAGCTTCTTTGTCTGGGACAAGAGTCTTGGAGGCATTGAGGTTGAGGAGTACTACCCAAGCCTGGGCCTCTACATGATTCCTTACGGCCGCAGCAAACTCGACACCGTGCTGCCGGAGGATCATAGACTCTCGGCCAAGCAGGGTGGGGTGCGCATGATGCTGGATCTGCTGCACCGGAGCAGGCTGCAGTTCCCCGGCATGGCCATGGGCTACCTGCGGCGCCTGCTTGATGAGGCCGTAGCACATACGCGCGCTCGTAATGTTGGTGGATTTCCGCTTGTCGGGTACGACCAGGTGCAGGACCGTTTGGCCGAACTTCAGGCCTACACTACCGCCTGTGCGGCAATGTGTGCGTATACCAGCGAGGCAGGCGCGGTTGCCAAGGACCTTTCCGGCGAAGCGCTACCGGCTAACTCCATTAAGACCGTCATTACCGACTATATGCAGGATGCCGCACAATCGGTTGTTCAGTTGTTTGGTGGTCGTGGCTACCGGCTTGACAGTATTGCTGGGCGCTCGGTTGTGGACAGCAGGCCCTTCCAGATTTTTGAAGGCTCCAACGACATTCTGTATCAACAGATCTCAGAGGCGGTACTCAAGCGCATGGGCGCAGTTAAAGAGACAGATTTGTTTAGCTTCCTCAAAGGATTTGAGCTCAGTGCCAATGTTGCCGATCGCTTCCAGGATGGGCTGAGCTTTAGCTTTGACCGGGCTTTGTCACAGCGCAAAATGGTTGAACTTGGGCGAGCTCTTGGCCGGCTTTTTGCCATGCAGATGGTGGTGTCGTTGGGCGAGCGGGGCTACCACAGCGAGTTGATACAAAGTTGCCTTGATATAATGGGGCGCCAGGTAAAGAGTCTGCTGAGTAGCGTGAGTGATGTTTCATCACCGGGCCTGGTTGACGGCTACGCAGAAACGCGCTCCTGGTTGGATATTGTGACGGCGACCTAACGCTACAGCTTGCGCAGAAGAAATACGTGGCGGCGGTTCTTGCGTCGTGCGAAGTCCGGCGGGGTTAATTCCTCGGACACCTCGCCGACGCGGGCCGTTTCCCGTAAGTTCTCGGACAGCACGAAGCCGCGCAGGTTGGTTGAGAACAGGATCGTGCCGTCGTCGGTGAGCAGCTTCAGCGCGCCACGCAGCAGCAGCTCGTGATCGCGCTGTATATCAAACACATCCTCCCGGCCCTTACTGTTTGAAAAACTCGGTGGGTCAATAAAAATTACGTCAAAATCGTCCGGACAGTCCCGAATGAACTCCATACAGTCGCGACGTACAAAGTGGTCGCCGTCGCTGAGAAGCCGATTCAGCTGGAAGTTGCGCCGACCCCAGTCGAGGTAGGTATTCGAGGTGTCGACCGAGACGGTGGTGCGGGCGCCTCCGTCGGTATCGATGTAGTCCTTGAAGTTGGTTTCAAAGGCTAGTCCGTTCTCTTCTACAATCGCGGTCCGTGTGCTTGCCCCGGCGCCCCCGGCACCGCCTGGGCGGGAGCCGGAACCGCTGCTGCCGGAGCCAGCGCCGCCTTCATCCGGGCGATACTGCTCGTCGCCACGTTGTCGGCGGCGTTGCTTAATGTGCATGCGCAGCTGCTGTGGCTCAAGAAAGCGGCGGATGGTATCCAAGAGCTCATCAAAGCGCTGTGCCGATGCCTCCTTCTCTATGGTCGCAGGCGGGGCGTACTCCTGTACCACAACATGGAGTGTGCCGTCGGTTTCGGTATAGAGGTCAACCGCTGCCGAGTACTGTGGGATGTCAGCGTCGTAGAGCCGGTAGCAGGTGATTTTCTCGGTGTCGAGGTAGTCCTTGAGTTCGGCGGCGTTGCGGCGGAGCCGGTTAAGCAGCATTGCGGTGCCTTGAGTCTGGTCCTCAGCCGCTTCCTGTTCGACGCTGCTCAGCGGTGCTACGTAGCGGTTTGACTCCTCAAGGCGCAACAGTGCTACTACAATCTTGAGCCGTCCGTTGTACAGCGTGTTCACCTTGTCGGCGCGGAGACCTAATGCGCGCGCCTGATCCTTACTCTCGGCCAGCACCGCCGCGCGTGCCCCTTTAAAACTGCCCGCAAGCCAGGCGCCAAGCTTGGAATAGAGCTGCTCTGGCTCCTCGTTTGACCTGCCCAAGGGGCCAATGCGCACCCCGTAGGGTGGGTTGGTTACTACGAAGCAGGCCGGAGCTTCCTCGGTCTCCCAAACTTTGTTCCATGACCCCAGCACCGCGCCGCGAGTGAGGCGCGCAAAATCGCTGCAGCCGGTGGTGATAGTGTCCGCCATCCCGGCGCGCTCGGCGTTTTGCTCGCACGCCGAAATGGCCTCGGGGTCGATGTCGGAAGCCCAGATGCGCCCCCCTGCTCGCACGAAGGAGGCCAACCCCTGTTCCTGCCGGTTCTCGGCCTCGGTGCGCAAACGGGCCCATAGCTCGGCGTCATGCAGGAGGCTTCGCTCAAACCCAAAGTGCTGGCGGCCAAGCCCCGGCGCGCCGTCGGTGGCCGCCAACCCGGCCTCAATAGCCAAGGTGCCCGCCCCACACATGGGGTCAACTAGCACCGGCGGCGCGCCGCCCGCCGCGCGCCAATGCGCCACAGCGGCAAACCACCCGGCACGCGCCAGCACCGCAGCCGCGGTATTTTCCCGCAGCGGCGCGGCGGTCCGTGCCAGCCGGTAGCCACGCTGATGCAGGCTCTCACCCGAGAGATCAAGGTACAGGCTTGTGCTGCGGGTAGTGAGATGCACATATAAACGGGCATCCGGGGCCTCGGAGTCTACCGATGGGCGTTCTCCGGTCCGGTCGCGGAAATGGTCAGCCACCGCGTCTTTGACAATGAGTGCGGCAAGGTTCTCCGACCGGAAGGCCGGGTGCGCGGTGTGCGAGGCAACGGCAAAGCTCTGCTCAAGCGCAAAGTACTCATGCCAAGCCACGCTGCGGGCCAAGTTATACAGGCCGTCACGGTCGCTAATGGTCTCGGTTGCAAGCTCTAAGTAGACTCGCCCGGCCAGCTGTGACCACAGGCAGACGCGGTAGGCATCCTCAAGGCGGCCTCGAAACCCGACCCCACCCGAGGTTTCACGAAACTCGGTGGAGTTCGTTGCGTCGGTAGCGGCCGGGCTGGCCGCCTGGCCGGTAGTGCTGGGGGTAGCGGCAGCGCCAGGCGACACATTCCCCCTGTCGGCGGTGGAACCGGTAGTGCCAACATCGAGTATGCGCGCCAGCTCCTCACGGAGGAGTGCCTCGGAGTAGTGCGGGCAGGCGGCAAAGAACTGAAATGTGACTACAGTGGTGCTCATGTGTTCTGAGTATCTCATGTCGGTGGGCGCAAAGTACAGGCCGTGGCCGGATTCACCGTGGGCAAAGGCGGGAGGCAGTGGACCCCCGAGCGATCCCCCGGAGCGCGAATACCCCCATATCGTATTTCTCATTATTTTACTAAAACCGGATACTGTATATTGACATACCTTCTGGCTGTTTATAGTCTTGCATGCATTAATCTTAGAAGGGGGAATTATGTCAAACGAAAACTCAGATCGGTGTCATACACATTGTAATAACCGCCTTGCTTATCGGAATCGGTTTTGTCGTCGGAGCCTTTGGAAGTATTAGCTTTCCGCTTGGATTCGGAGTCAATTTTTTCTGGACGGGCATAGTAGTTCAGCAGGTCGGCCCAATCTGGTTTGGAGCCTGGGGTGTCATTGCAGGAGCGATTTTTCCCTTCTTCTCCAACGCCATTGCCGGTACTCCCTTCTACGTCTCCTTGGCCTATATTCCCGCAAATGCGGTGCAGGCTTTTCTACCGGCATGGATATTTCGCAAGTTCAAATGTGACCCGCGTCTCAAGAAGCCAAGCGATTATGGATTTTTGCTTGTGGGGATGATTATATCGAGCGCCTTTGGTGCGCTGTGGTCTACCATGGTCGTGCTGCGCGGTTTTGGCCTACTGACTGCAGAGTCGACACCATTGTTCGTGTGGGGCTGGTTCGGAGGCAACGTGGTTGCCGGTATTGTGTTCAACTTCATACTGCTTAAGGCGCTGTCGCCTGTTGTTATCCGTACATCAGGCTTCGTGAAGCGCTGGTGGTCATAGAGCTGCATTTGTTGTGTCGGCGCTCCGATAGCTCTTCGGGTTGCTCATCCGAAAGCTGTTGGGGCGCCAGTTTTTTCCCCCGGTTTTCCCCCTCAGGTGATCCGCTGCTATGAACAAGACTCTTCTTGGATACGTCCCCGAACACTCGCCGATCTACTCGGTGCACCCGTTTGTAAAACTGTTTTTTTTGCTGGTTGTCAGTCTCTTTCCTATGTTCATCTCGGCGCCTGAGTGGAACGTAGGGCTGATGCTGGGAATCATGCTGCTTATGATCTACAGTCGGGTCAGTCTGCGGACGCTGAAGATGTATATCCCGGTTGCTATCTCCATGGGAATCATTATCCTCTTATCCTACACCTTACTTGGGGGCGTGCAGCCACAGTACCAGCAGATTACTCGCGTGCTTGGTGTAAGCATTTACTGGGAACGGCTTCGTGACGCGCTGGTGGTGTACTTTCGCGTAGTGCCGATGATACTTTCGATGGTGTTTTTTCTGTCCACCTCCCGTGAGCGTGACCTCATAGTTGCTATGCGCACCATTCGTATTCCCTTTGTGGTTACCTATGTTTTTGCTATGGCGCTTCGAGCCGCAGGTATGGTGCTCGAGGACTTTCACATTGTCAGACAGGCCGAGCAGGCGCGCGGTTTCGATGCTACCGGAAAGTCAATTCCCTACAAGATTCGCAAGTACGTCATGTACATGATTCCGCTGTTTGCGCTGTCGTTGCGCCGTACAGAGGAGTTCACGAATGCGCTTGTTGCTCGAGGCTATGCATTTGCGGGCGAGGGTGCGCGGGTAAAACGAGCGGACTTTGTACTGACTCACTACCACTTCTCGGTCATGGATGGACTATACACCACGGTGATCGTTCTCCTGTTTGCCGCCATTCTCGTTGCACGCTATGGTTTCCAACGATTAACGGTGGAAGACTCGTACTTTTTGAACTGGTTATACAGCATTATTGTTTCAGCCGCATAAGGCTAAAGACAAGGAGACGCGGTGGCGAACGCAATTGAAATTACCAACTACAGTTGGGCATATGCTCACGGCAACGGGAAGGCCCTCAAAGCCGTCAACCTGAGTGTTGAACAGGGTGAATGTGTTGGGGTTATCGGCCCAAACGGCGCAGGCAAAACTACCTTGGCTTACTCTATCGACGGCTTGGTGCCTGGTCAGTATCACGGAATTAAGGAAGGCACGGTTCAGATTCAAGGGCGTGAAGTCGAGGACTACCCAAAAGGTATGTTGCAGCGTGAGGTTGGTTTGGTCTTTTCCGACCCCGAAGCGCAGTTCACCGCCATGACGGTCGAAGACGAGCTCGTTTTTGGGCTTGAGAACCTGGGATTAGATATCCCCGAGATCCGCGAACGCTTGGACTGGGTTGCCGAGTTAACCGGTCTTGGCCCACTACTTCAAAAGCCGCCGTACGAGATATCGGGCGGACAGAAGCAAAGGGTCGCGCTGGCGGCGGTATTGGCTATGCGCCCGCGGGTGCTGGTCTTGGATGAGCCGACATCGATGCTGGACCCATTGTCCCGGAAACGGGTGTTTGAGGTATTAGGCCAGTTGCGTAAGGTTCAGAACACTACCCTCATTCTTATTGAGCATGGGCTGGAACACGTGGTTCCGTTGGCAGACCGCATGGTCCTCCTGGCCGAAGGGGAGATAGCGCTTGATGCACCGACACCCAGCTTTTTTGAAAAGCTTGATCTACTGCACCATCACGGGCTTCATGTTCCGGGGGCGGTAGAGGTGGTGTCCCGGCTCAAAAACAGTGGGCGCTACTTTGGTGAACTACCAAGGGGTGTGGAGGACGCGCGCCTGGTAATTCAAGAGATCATAGATGCATCCTCTACGAAACAAGGGGCGGTCTAATGAGTCAATACATAGAGGTTGAGCAGCTGGGGTTTCGCTATCAGGACGGCACCGAAGCACTCGTCGAGGTTAACCTGGCAATTGGTGACAATGAGTTCATTGCGTTGATAGGGCAGAACGGCTCCGGAAAAACTACGCTTGCCAAATGCCTCAACGGCTTGCTAAAGCCGTCCTCCGGTCGCGTGCTTGTCGACGGGCTTGACTCACGCTCTACATCCATTGTGCAGATGGTCAAACGAGTGGGCTATGTGTTTCAGAATCCCGACCATCAACTCTTTAACGGAAATTGTTGGGATGAGATAGCCTACGGCCCGCGCAACATTCAACTTCCTGAGCCGGATGTCAAAGAACGGGTAGCGGAGGCGGCCGGAGTGGTCGGGTTGCCGGAGCGCTTGTTTCAGGAACATCCATTTTTCTTATCAAAAGGCATGCGGCAACGAGTGGCAATTGCGGCAATTCTGGCACTGCGTCCTAAGGTGATCATAGTCGACGAGCCCACCACCGGGCAGGATGCGCGACAGTCGATAGAAATCATGGACTTCCTTGTGGAGCTGCACGAGAAGCATGAGCACACGGTCATCATTGTGACCCATGATATGGATATTGTGGCACGTCATGGGACTCGCCGACCGTGGGATTTCGCCGCGCGTACTCTCTCCGGACGCTTTGCTTGAGGAAATCGACCGTCGGTAGCGGCGGTCCGCCGCCTCGCACCACCTACCGCAGCGTGAAATCCCGGGCTGAACCGTTCCAGATATAGATTGCGGTCTCTTCCGCCTCAAACTCTACGACTCTGTCCTCTGCCGGCCCGGCCTCGCTCAGGTATCGCTCGTGAATGGTCAGGCGCAGCTCGGCGCTGAGTTTCCCGGACCGCATCTGAGTGGAGAGCCGGTCATTTGAGCCCGAGGGATCTGCTGAACCCGAGGAACCCTGTGGCCCTTGCGCGGCGCGTGATGGCCGTGCAAGCTCGAGGCCAAAGAGGTGTGTCGCTACAATTCGTCGTCGGCGCACATCGTATACATGGAGTTCGTATCGCGCGTCCTTGAAAGAGGCGGCTGAGTCGTCGCGAAAGCTCAGGAGTAGTTCGATATCGTCCGGCAGTGAGATTCGCCCTACCGCAAAAGAGCTGTCTGAGTACGCGTACTCATAACCCAATCGCGGGGAGATTGAGTTCGGTAAGGGGGAGTAGTCAATGGTGCCAAACCTGCTTGGAAACTCAGTTGGTGTCTGCAACGGAAGCTCAAGCGGCGGGAATGCCTGCAGAAGGAGTACCTGCTCTTCAAGGCTCAACTCGACTGCGGGTAGGCTAAGCGCCAATACGGCACCCAACGCGAAAACACCCAGTAGCCTTCTTGTCGCCAAGGGTAACCTGCTCATATTTGTGTCTCCTTCAGCGGTTAAGAACCGCAACTTGGCTCATGGCTTCACACTTCGTATATTTAAGCTAAGAAATACTCAAGAAATGGGAGTGCGTCATGCAGACAAGCAAAGCCTTACCGAACAGTTTTGAAGAACTCATAAAAAATTCCGACAAACCGGTGCTGGTCGACTTCTACGCTGACTGGTGCGGCCCCTGTAAAGTCGTTTCTCCAATCGTGGAACAGATAGCTCGCGACTACAAAGGGCGTCTCTTGACGGTTAAGATTAATATCGACAAGAAACAGCGGCTGGCCGCAAAGTATCGCGTGACGGCAGTGCCTACCTTAATGTTTTTTTCCGGCGGCTCACTTAAGGAAACCCTACAAGGCGCCCGCGGATACGAAGAAATTGTACGAGTTGTCGAGACCCATGTAGCGTGAAGTCTCAGGATGTATTACGCGGTACTCTCATGGTTAAGGAGAGACAATGAAGTCACGGTGTATTTCTATTCATGAGTTCGGCACTGCCGATGTAGTGGCGATCTCCGAACGCGAGGTGCCGGAACCTAAAGGCAGCAAGGTTCGCATTCGGGTCGATGCTGCCGGTGTGAGCTTTACCGACGTCATGATCCGTAACGGACGGTATCCTGAGGTCAAGAAGGCCCCGGTGGTCTTAGGATACGACTTTGTCGGTCAGGTAGAGGCGGTGGGCCCGGATGTGACGCGGTTTTCTCCTGGTGACCGCGTGGCGGACCTCACTATTACCGGATCACAGACGGAGTATATTCTCAGAGACGAGGCCGGATTGGTGTCAGTGCCAAGTGAGTTGGAACCGGCACAAGCGGTAGTCTGCGTACTGGCGTATCTTACCGCGTATCAAATGATGTTTCGCGTCGCAGAACTCAAAGAGGGTGACAGCTTTCTCATTCATGGAGGTTCTGGGTCGGTCGGCAGCGCCGCTCTGGACCTGGCGCGCGCATTTGGCATTGCTGCATATGCCACCGCCTCGCAGTCCAAACAAGAGTTTGTCTCCGCTTTTGGTGCTACCGCCATAGACTATGAACACGAAGACTTTGTTCAGGTTATCAAGAGTAAGCATCCGGAAGGAGTTTCGGCGGTATTTGACGCAATTGGTCCGGATAACTTTAAGCGCTCTTACTCTGTTGTATCTACCGGCGGTACCCTTGTCATCTACGGCTTGCTTGATATGGCACTTGGCAAACAAAAAGGCGGTGTGCTTAAGACCGGTCTCTGGTACGGCTTGAGCAAACTCAAGCGTGATCAACGGCATGCTGTTTTTTACATAATTACTCAGGTGCGCAAGAAGCACCCGGACTGGTTTGAACAAGACTTGACCGCACTCTTTGAGTTGGTGCGGAACGACCGCATAGCGCCGGTTGTTGCAGATATTATTAGCTTTTTTGATGTAGCCGAGGCACACCGCCGAATTGAGTCTGCCGACGTGCGCGGAAAAATTGTGCTGGACCCCAGGCGGCGGTAACGAACGGCGCCACGTGGTGTCGCCCGGCGGCGGCACGTGGCGTCGCACGGCGCCCGCGACCGGTTCGCACAGGGAGGAATGTATGAGTGAACCATTACAAATTCGCACCGACAATGGAGTCTTTCTTGAGTGTGTACGCGGCGACATAACCGCTCAGCCCGATATGGATGCAGTGGTGAACGCCGCTAACGCTGAACTGCGTATTGGTGGTGGCGTGGCCGGTGCGATACACCAGGCGGCGGGCCCGGAGCTATATGCCGAGTGCAGGCCGCTTGCGCCTATTCGTCCCGGACAGGCTGTCGTAACCGGCGCCGGGCGTCTGCCGAACAAGTATGTAATTCACTGCCTTGGTCCGGTGTACGGGCTTGATCAACCCTCGGACCAACTGCTGGCGGCGTGTTACCGCAACGCATTGCTGCGTGCGGAGGAGGTGCAGGCTCGCTCAATTGCCTTTCCGGCAATCTCTACCGGAGCCTTTGGATATCCGGTTCGCGAGGCGTCCGAGGTGACTTTTTCAGCAGTTGCCAAAGAACTCCCGAGCTGCACCCACGTACGGCATCTTAGATTCGTGTTGTTTTCCTCGAGTGATCTTGAGGTGTACACCCAGGCCTGCCAAGCAGCGTTTCAATAATACGCGTCGGACCAAAGGAGTAAGGGTGTGGAAGTAGACTACCACGGGAAGTTTTTCCGTGGACGCAGTAACTCGCCGAGCGGCGAGGTTGGGGCAACTACGCTGTTTGAGTACCATCAGACCGGAAATCGGCTTTGGGGCAGTTACTCCGGAGGCGAAGTTGTTGAGGGGCACTTGCTTGGAACCGTAGCCGCAAACGGCAGTCTGGAGTTCTGCTATCACCATCTCAATGACGCGGGCCGAGTTATGGCGGGCCGCTGCAGT
Source organism: Spirochaeta sp. (assembly GCA_020201015.1). Lineage (GTDB taxonomy): Bacteria > Spirochaetota > Spirochaetia > DSM-27196 > SLAA01 > SLAA01. Next base: position 10,041 of record JAIVHN010000078.1, read on the forward strand.
TCAACTCCAACGAGGGAATCCGACGGACAGTTGGTGCTGCAAGAGCACTGGCAGTGGTTTACCGGCGATGGCACGTCCGGCTACTCCGAGGTAGAAGAGATAGACGCAGCCGAGCTTGGTAGATCTGCTGGCACTAACTAAAAGAGCAGCCGCAGTACCGAGGCACCTTAGCGATGTTGTTGATGAAGAAGTACCAGGCAGTTGCTCCAATGTAGGCGTTCTTTGGCAAATGTAAGGCCAGTAAGTATACCGAGAGCACGGCCCCGGCCGCGTTGCCGATCATGCTTGAGAATCCGGCGGCTATCCCCATGCTACCGGCAAACGCCAGGACGCGTGGCCGGGGCCTGTCGGCGTCCGGTAGGCTTGCGGCGTCCGGCGCAGCCAGAGCGGGCCGACGGCGCTGCAGCAACGGCGATGCAACCAGGACCAGCAACCCGAATCCAAGCACCCCCGCTAAAATGGGTGCATAGATCTCCGGGCCAACCACGTCTCCCACGTACACCGCAACCAGAATTCCGACCAAGGTTCCCGGCAGCAATAGCAGCACATGCAACCAGCGGACGTGCTTGTGGTAGAAGGCAAGGCCAAATAGATCCGCAAACATAAGAATGGGCAGCATAATACCGGTAGAAGGGCGTGCACCGAAAAACGCGGCGGCAAGCGCTACCGCAATCATCCCACCGCCTTGTAGCCCGGTTTTGTTCATGCCTACAAGAGCCCCGCACAGAGACAACAAGAGAATCGCGCTGAGATCAAGTCCAGGTAGGTTCATCCCGGCAGTGTACAAAAAACTCTATCCGGGGCATACTGCCGAAGGTATGAATATAGGAATTATCGGTCTCCCAAAATCCGGGAAAACAACCATCTTTAACGCACTTACTGGGCAAGAAGCCGAGGTAGCCGAGTATGCCTCCAGCAAGGTTGAGCCAAACGTAGCAGTAGTAGATGTTGGTGACACTCGAGTGGACAGGCTACATGAGATGTATCAGCCGAAGAAAACCATCTACGCCACCATTGAGTTTCTCGACTTTGTGGGCGGCACCGCCGGTGGGAAAAGTTCCGGCTCCGAGGACGGTATTTTCTCGGGCGAAGGCATCTCACTTATTAAGAACTCGGATGCATTGCTGCTTGTGCTCCGTAACTTTGCTAACGCAACACTCGAGCAGGCTCACGGTGCGGTTGATCCCACACGGGACCTTGAGAACGTCGAGTCCGAGCTCATCCTTGCTGACCAGGTCATTGCCGAACGGCGTGTAGAGCGGCTTGAAGCCGACCATAAGCGTGGCAAAAAGACCTCGCAGTCCCAGGCCGAGCTCAAGCTTATGCAGCGAGTAGTTGCCAAGTTAGAAGAAGGCGGTGGTGTGCGTGAGCTTGAACTCACTGCCGACGACGCTACCTTGCTCAAGGGCTTTCGCTTTCTCACTGCCAAGCCAGCTCTTATTGTCCTTAACTCGGATGAGAGCTCGTACGGAAAGAATGCCGAGGTAGTGAAGCAGCTTGAACTGCGCTATCCGGTTATTGAGTTTGCGGGCAACTTTGAAATGGAGCTCTCTCGGCTTGAACCCGAGGAAGCAGAGGCCTTTATGGCCGATATGGGAATTACCGAGTCGGCGCGCACCCGCCTGACGAGTTTTGCCTACAAGCTGTTGGGCTACATCAGCTTTTTTACGGTTGGCGAAGATGAAGTACGCGCATGGACTATCCGTGACGGAGAGAACGCCCAACAGGCGGCCGGTACCATTCACACCGATCTTGCCAAGGGCTTCATTCGTGCCGAGTGTTTTGGCTACGAAGACCTGCTAGAAGCCGGTAGCGAGAAAGCGGTTAAGTCCAAGGGACACTTCCGGCTTGAGGGCAAGGAGTACCGCGTCAAGGACGGCGATATTCTCAATATTCGCTTCAATGTCTGAGTAATAAAAGCGGGACCGTATGCGCATGAGTGACGACATTTCCAGTTCACAATCATCTGTTGACCTGTCACCCAAGTTTTGCCGCCTTGAGTACCGCACTCCGGCGTATGAGCCGCTGGCCGCCCTGTACAAGGACGCGCTTGGGCTGAACGAGGTCGAGCCCGGGTTGCTACGTTCGGTTGACGGAGGCTTTGAGCTGGCTTTCAAGGTGCTCCCGGACTCCACTCGAGACAGTGAGACGACCGTGGGCTTGTACCATGTAGCTTTCCTGCTGCCAAGCCGCGCCGCTCTGGCCGCTACGCTGCGCCGGGTGTTTGCCGCGGTACGGAGCGCAACCGAGCGCCGTGCCGAAACAGCCGCGCCGGACGGCGCAAGAAGCGCGGCCGTAAATGGCTTTTCCGGCCCTGCCTTTTTTATTGAGGGTGCCACCGACCATCTGGTTTCCGAGGCGGTGTATCTGCGCGATGCCGACGGCAACGGCGTGGAACTCTACGCCGACCGCGACCCAAGCGAGTGGCGCCGTGATGCCGAGGGCAACATCGCTATGGATACCGTAGAGCTTGATATGGCCGGTTTGCTGGCAAGCGCACCAAGCACCGAGGGTATCTGCGCTGGCAGCAGCATTGGGCATCTACATTTTCATGTGCCCGACCTGGACAGTGCCGAGGCATTCTACCGCAAAAACCTGGGGCTCAAGGTCACGCAGCGCAGGTATCCTGGGGCACGCTTTCTGGCCTGGGGCGGGTATCATCATCATTTAGGAATCAATACCTGGGCCAAAGATAGGCGGGCGCCACAAGGGGCTGCCGGGCTGGTGCGGGTCCGGCTGTCCGAGCCCCCACCGGGAGCATCCCCCTCATCGGGCGCCGAGCCCCAACCGGGTGCGGTGCCCCGCAGGGAGCTGGGCCCCGACCCGGCAGGGATCATCTGGAGCTGGTAGCACCGGCCTGAAGCTATAATTAAGGAGCCATGCGTGTCCGAGCATAACGGCGCTATGATGCAGTTTTTCCACTGGTACACCGCTGGCGACGGTACGCTGTGGCGCAATGTAAGCGAACAGGCGGAAGCCCTTGTTGCGGCCGGGATCACTGCGCTTTGGTTACCGCCTGCCTACAAAGGAGCCGATGGTGGGAGTGATGTTGGCTATGCTGTGTATGACCTCTTTGACCTTGGTGAGTTTGACCAAAAAGGGTCTGTACGCACGAAGTACGGCACGCGTGATGAGTATCTCACAGCAATCAAAGATGCGCAGGCGGCTGGCCTGCAGGTGTATGCCGATATCGTCTTTAGTCACAAACTTGGCGGCGACAAGCAGGAAGAGTTTGAAGCTACTCCCTATGACCCTGAGAATCGCGAGAAGGCAATAGGAAAGCAACAACGCATTAAGGCCTGGACGCATTTCAACTTTCCCGGCCGTGCCCGCACATACTCAGAGCTGCACTGGCATTGGTGGCATTTTAATGCGGCCGACTACAATGCTCTGGACGACAAGACTGAAGCCATTTATCTGTTCAAAGGCAAGACCTTTGGCGGAAATGTTGACCTGGAAAAAGGTAACTTTGACTTTCTCATGGGTTGTAACCTGGACATTAATGATCCGGATGTGCGAACCGAGCTCTTCTACTGGGGTGAATGGCTTGTGGATACTACCGGGGTGGACGGCTTCCGCTTTGATGCGGTCAAGCACGTGAGCTCCGGTTTTTTCGTAGATTGGCTAAAGCATGTGCGAGCGTATACCGGCCGGAACCTTTTTGCGGTTGGTGAGTACTGGTCCGGAAATGTTGAGGCGTTACAGAACTTCCTGGACGCCACCGACGGGAATCTCATGTTGTTTGATGTCGCGCTGCACTTTAACTTTGCGAAAGCAAGCAAGCTTGGAGCGGAGTACGATATCCGCTTAATCTTTGAAAAGACCTTGGTGCAACAGAACCCGCAATTGGCAGTTACTTTGGTCAGCAATCACGACTCGCAACCGCTGCAGTCGCTGGAGTCTGTGGTTGAAGCCTGGTTCAAGCCGCTTGCCTACGCGCTCATTCTGCTCAGGCGCGACGGCTACCCCTGCATTTTTGCCGCCGACTATTACGGAGCGCACTATACCGATATCGGCAGTGACGGCAAGCCGCACGAGATCTGGATGGAGCGCCACCAATGGATGATTGATACATTTCTCTCCGTCCGGCAGACCTTTGCCTTTGGTGAACAGTACGACTATTTCGATGATCCCGGCTGCATTGGCTGGACGCGCCTTGGTACCGACGAGCACCCCGGTGGGCTGGCTGTTGTGTTGAGCACCAGTTCTGCGGCGAGCGCCAAGTCTGCGGTGAGCGCCGCAAGCGATGTGAGCAGAGGGGGCGCGAGCGGGGCTGCTGCAAAGGGTAACCCGGAGAACTGGACCAAACAGATGCAGACCGGCGCGGCCGGTACCCGGTATATCGACGTGACCGAGCACATACGTAACCCTGTAACTACCGATGCCGCGGGCTGGGCCACTTTCCCTTGCCTTGCTGGCTCGGTTTCGGTTTGGGTTCCGGGCTGAACTCGAATGAGCGGCGCGATGTAGCCGCCGAGCGGCACGGTGAAGCTGCCGACTCGCTACAGAGTCCGTTGCAGCTTGAGACTACAGAGTCCGTTGCCAATAGCCAACATCAATCCAACGACCAAACTTGAACCCAACCTCCTCCATGTGCGCAACTTTGTGGAAGCCAAATTTCTCGTGCAGGGCAACGCTTCCAATATTCGGCAGTGCAATGCCGCCGAGCGCCACGTGTATTCCTTTCTCGGTTATTTCCGGGAGCAGGCGCCCGTACAGTGCCGAACCCACGCCCAGCCCCTCACGACCAGGAGCAACATACACCGAAACCTCGGTTGTGTAGCGATACGCCGGACGGCTCTTCCAACCGGTCGCGTAGGCATACCCGACAACGCTGGACTCTCCTGCAGCAAGCTCCGCCACCAGCCACGGTAGACCGGCTCCATACACCCCGGATATGCGGCCCGAAACCTCGGCGGCCGAGACCTCGACCTCCTCAAAGGTCACCACCGTGTTGGCAATATAATGATTGTAAATGGTGGCCACTGCCTGCGCATCTTCAAGTGTTGCAGGGCGAACCAAAACGGTATTAGGTGTGCTGGCACCCGGTGAGTCTGATCTGTGCATACCGTATTTTAGATTCCCTAACCGCTTAATCCAAGCCCCAAACGTGCCGGGTTTCATTGGGTGAGTGGCGCTGGCCCGCCTGAGCTGGACCTTTTACGCAGCCGCAG
>JAIVHN010000078.1:15306-20272 GCA_020201015.1 Spirochaeta sp.
ACCGTTACTCAAGCACAAACAACAAGGCTGGGCTGTAACCGCCATCGTACGCAATGCGAGTCGTCCACACCGTAGTGTGGCCTGCCGTTCGCCACCCGCGTCCGTCGGCCCCACGCACGACAAACTCATACCGTACATCTCTGCCCTCGGTGAGCTGTACCTCTTGGTCAAAGTTGAGCTGGCGCCCGGCTTGAATCCCCCGCGCTGAACGTACCGGTCCGCTGAAGAGTTGTGAGCCTGAATCCGCGTCCAGTACCGTGAGTTGAACACCGGCTTGACGGGCACCATCTACGGATCGGGGCAGTTCCTCAACACCGTCCTGACCGCGTCCAATTTGGCCCGGTGGGATGAGAGAGTACTCGGCGTCGACGGCCACGGTGCTGCCTGGTGCAGGCCAAGTCACCCGTGGATTGCTGGAGAACAAAAAGAACGGTGGGGCCATGGAGATCGAATCTGTAACCGAGAATGCCTCGGTGTAGTGTAGGTAGTTTCCGTTTCCGGTAGGAATGCGTATCTCAACCTCGACGAGCTCATTGGAATTCACGCGAAAACCGGGTGAGTCCCAGGTGAAGCTGATCACCGGTGGGTTGTTGCCGCGGCGTTGTACATTAACTCCGTAGTTACCCTGGGCAAGTACCGCGTCGGAGCGATATCGGCGTAGGGTAACCTGACCCTCGGGGGCTATCTGGTTGCGGCCAAGTGCGTCGGCCTCCCGTCTTCCAAGCTGGACATTGCGGGCGTTCACTGCCACGCGCGTGGTCATGGCGTTGTCGGCTGTTTCGGGACCAGGGGCCAGCTCCGGTTCGGGCTGGGGCGACGCCTGCTGCGGTGGCTGAGGGGTCGGAGCCGGAGCGGGTGCCGGGGCTGAATCAGGCGCCGGGCTCGGAGCCGGTGTAGGCTGTTGGGCCGGTCGGCTGGGTGCCGGCACTGGAGCGGGCGCCGGGCTTGGCGTCGCCGCTGGCGGCTGCGGTGCCGCGCTAACCGGAGGTGCTGCCCGTCGGACATCAAGCGTGTGGTTCAGAAGAGTACCGTCCTCCGCTCGCACCGAGACGACAACTCGTAGCCTATCGGTGTCACGAAACGAGACAGTTGCACCTCGCGATGACCCGGCATCACCGGAGACCAAGAGCGCCGACTCACCGGCGGGCGCATTTAGCGAGACCTGTGCAAAACGGCTCTGTGGCTGGGCAATTACAGTGAACTCGGTTGCCTCGTAGGGTACCTCGGTAGCGTAGTGAAGTCTGTTGGTACGGAAGGCTGGCAAAAGGGTTGCGCCTGGAACACTCAGATCTGCCAAGACCGGATTACGGTCCGGTTCGGCACGCACCAATGTGAGCCGGTAAAGATCTTCGCTAACTCGGTCTTCCGCTAACGTTTCAATACTGAGTTCACGGCTATCTCCGGATTCAAACCCAATTGATACTCCCGAGGAGCTGCGGACTACCGCGCCGTCTACAACAATACGTTGCAGATAGGGGCTGCGTCCGGCAACGGCGATTTGGAGTTCCCGCGTTGAGTACGGTACGGTCACGGTGTAGCTCTTTATTTGCGGAGTGAAGCGAGGTTCAAATGACACTGCGTCGGAGACCTGCACCGAGGCCAAGGCGGCGTCGGTATGCGCCTCACGGACAGCTACCCGGTACAACCACGGCTCGTCGTCTCCGGGAACAATGAAGGAGTAGGTAACCGGTACGCTAAAGTCGTTTGGCGTTTGGTTGTTGAACTGTGTCACGCGACGCCCGGTAGAAATGACTGCGACCGACGCCTCGGTATTGAGGGTTATGCTTGCAACCAGAGACTGCATGTTTGTACCGGGAGGTACTACCATGGTCACCTCTTTTGGTTCGGGGCGTTGGTTAATTGAACCAACTACCGGAGCCGAAAGCCCCGAATTGTGTTGCGGCAAGAACGCAATTGTCTCTACCGGTCCTCGCCCCCGGCCAAACAAGGTCCGACATCCGGATAGGCCAGCAAGTACCAACGTCACAACCACTATACCAAGTAAAACTCGCTTCACAATGATCCTCCAAGTATCAGCAGGCTGAAGTCTATCATACGCTTATCCTAGCGTCCAAGACTATGATGCACGGAATTCCTGGGTAATAAGTCACGACGTGCCGATACCTTCAAAAGAGAGCTTTTGAAAACAGTGACAAAACGGAGCAGTTTGGCAAAGTAAACAAACCAATTGCTAACTCCGGCATTTGGTTTTACCATGCTTCATGAGAGATTAACGACTTGGCAGCTTTTCGAACTCGTCTCAAAACCTGAATAGCAACCGCAAGTGGGGTTCTGCGTATGAGCACAGCCGAAATCAACAATAGAACACCGGCGAAATCCGGTTCTTCGGCTTCTTCGGCGTCCGGCGGCAGTACCGAGTTCGGCGGCAGTACCGAGTCCGGTATTCGAATCATGTCTCTTCAAAAAATGTGCGATCAGTTTCACGCCGAGTTTGGATACCAAATGATATTCGTGGCCGAGCGCGGGGAGATTATCGCGGCGGTGCTCCGCGAACGCATTGGTACGATCCACACGGTTGGAGCCGAGATCATGAACGGCACGCGGGACGAAGGCATTGTGACCGAGGACGATGCGGCACATTCGGACTTCATGAAAGAAGGGGTAAGTGTCGGAATTGATGTGGATGGAAAACGGGTCGCTGCTGTCGGCATAACTGGACCGGTTGAGAAAGTGCGACCCTTGGCGCGGCTGGCTGGAATGTGGGTCGCCGCGTTGGTTCGCGCCGAGAAAGCCCGAAGCGAGCAGGAAGCGACGGCAAGGCAGATGATCACGCAGCAGCGGGAGATGCTCGAAAAGCAGCAAAAGCATATGCAGGAGCGAACACGTTCTATTCAGAGCTTGCTTGACTTTTCGGGGCAAGGATTTCTTTCCTTTGGTTCAGACATGAAGGTGCGTCCTGAGTACTCGCGTGAGTGTGTTGAAATCTTTGGCGAAGAAATTGAGGGGCATGACTTTTCAACCCTGCTCTATTCCGACCCACAAGAACGGGCGGACTTTGTGGACGCACTCGCCTTAGTCTTTGCGGGGGACTCGAGCCCAGATGTGGTGTTCAACTTGCTTGATTCAAGCGTGAACATTCGCGGCAAGACCGTAAAACTTGACTTTCGGGCAATTAACTCCGAGTTCATCATGTGTTCACTACGTGACGTCAGCGAGCAGCAGATGCTTGAGGCACGAATATCGGAGGTCAACGAACTCCGTGAGATGCTGCTTGGCGTTGTTATGAACAGGCCGCACTTTGCCTCGTTGGTACGTGAAGCCGATCGACTGTTTGAGTTGCTGAACTCAATGACCTCCAGCGGTGAGTTCACCGGTGCGGAAGAAGAAGTTGCCGCCGCGTATCGCGAGATTCATACCTTTAAGGCGAATGCTTCGCACCTTAAACTTAAGCGCAGCGTTGGTGCCGCGCACCGGGTTGAAGACGCGCTATCCGAGTTCGATGTCCTATCCGACGGCACCTCGGTCTTACTCCGGATTGAGGAGATGCAGCACGCCTTCCGGAAGGACCTGTTTACCGTCAAGGACAATCTCGGTTCGGACTGGATCGCACCGGACGAGACGATGGTAATTCCTCGTCTGCAGTTGGAAGAACTCGAGCGGCAACTCAGGAATCAAGATTCGAATAGGGCAGAACTTGCCGATCAGCTGCAGCGTCTGCAAATGGTTCCTTACAGCACACTTGAATCACAGGTTGCCGGGCTGGTGCAGGATCTGGCCGCTGGCCGCGGTAAGCGGCTCAAACCACTAGAATTCTCCGGCAGTGACTTTCTCCTTGCGCGCGAGTACTACGAAGCGCTTTCACATGCAGTGATGCACATTGTCCGCAACATGGTGGACCATGGAATTGAACGGCCGCGTGACCGTGAGCGGGTAGGTAAGACTGCCGAGGGAATCGTAAATATCAGCGCGCATGAACACAACGCTCATGTGCGCATACGTATTGAGGACGACGGTAAGGGTATTGATGTAGAGAGCGTTAAGGCCAAAGCGGTCTCGCTCAACTGGTTGCAGCCCGACAGTCAACCAAGCCGCGAGGAGCTGTTACAGTTGATCTTCAGACAAGGCTTCTCTACCGCGATGAATGTAACTCCTACCTCTGGTCGAGGAGTAGGGCTTGTGGCAGTACGCGATGAGGTTAAACGAGTTGGTGGGAAGCTGTCGGTCACCACGCGTAACGGCAAAGGTACACGCTTTGAGATAACTATTCCAAAAGGTTCAGGCGTAAGGGGATTGCATGAAGGCTGAGTATGCGAACGTTTTTATCACCAGCGCGGTACACGTTTTCCAGAAGGAGCTTGGTATCAAGCTCAGTCGAGAGAGCCTCAAGCGAAAAGCGGCACCTATTCCAAGTCTGCCGGTCTCCATTGTATTAGGAATAACCGGGGCGGTGCGTGGGCAGGTGGTGTACTCGCTTGATACCGGTTTTGCAGAGGACATCGCCCATGTCATGATGCCGAACAAGTTGCCAAGCGAACTGCGAAAGCTTGTGAACAGCGCCGTCGGCGAAATAGCCAACATGGTAACCGGACAGGCAAGCATTAAACTTGCGGGTCAGGATCATATTATCCATCTCACCCCGCCAGCAGTCTTTACCGGGGCAAACCTCCAGGTAGACTTTCTTGAGGTGCCAACCATTTGTCTGCGTTTGCTCTCGGAGATGGGTGTGCTCGAGATTAACATCGGTATCCTGGGGGACGAGGGAGGGCAGATATGAAGACCGGGTTGGTCGTCGACGATGCCTCCATTATGCGAATGCGGTTGCGTGAAATACTCGAGCCGCGCTATACCGTAATCGGCGAGGCCGGTGACGGCGACGAAGCAGTGCGTCTCTACCAGGAACTGAGCCCGGATTTCGTTACGCTTGATATCTCTATGCCGGGAACCAACGGTATGCAGGCCTTGGAACAGCTGCGGGCCTACGACTCCACAGCTAAGATTGTAATAG
>JAIVHN010000247.1 GCA_020201015.1 Spirochaeta sp.
AACTCGGCCTTAGCGTATATTTCATCCCGAGCAAGGCTTATTTGATAAAGTTCCTCGTAACCCATGATAACGGTCTCAAGTACGGTATGCGCATCAAAAGCAAATTGATCCTGCTTCAGAACCGCCATGCGCTGGCCGCTCCCAATTGAGATCTCACCGGTATCGGCCTGTATCTCGCCCGAGAGTATCTTAAGAAAGGTTGATTTTCCGGCGCCATTTGCACCGATAACGCCGTAACAGTTTCCGGCAGTGAACTTGAGATTCACCTCCTTAAACAACGGGCGCTCGCCATAGCTGAGTGATACATTACTAACAGTAATCATGTATGTGTTTATCTCCTTGTGGGATTATCATGTCGCGAGTGTCCGGGTAAGTTCGTGCGGTGTGTCGCGGTCGACCGGAAATGCGGAATTGGTACCTGCCTGTTTACGGCATGATAGCCCATACCAACGTCTAGTAAATCGTAGTATACCGAGATTCATGAAGAGTTTCTACCACCAGGTAAGGCAATTAACTGTCGGGGCGCATGCTCTATGGCATTAAAGAACCTCGAGCAGGTGGAGCCCATCATACACAAACTGCACGCTCATTCCCGCTAGAAGTATTCCCATGATTCGCTCAATTACACTCACGCCGGTACGACGCAGTACACGACGAATGTACTCACTTCCAAGCATGGCAAGCACTCCTAGCGCCAGAATGATGGCTACCATGACGGTTAGGGTCAGGGAAAACGCAAGGTCGCCCGCTCGCTCTGAGGTAAAAATGAGTATAGCCGTAATTGCTCCTGGCCCGGAAAGCAGGGGCAGAGCCAAAGGAAAGACCGCAATGTCGGTACCGTAGCCGCCGCCCTCGTTTCCCTCACCTTTCATGCGTTTAGGTTTGCCCAGCAAGAGGTCCATAGCTACCGAGAACAACAGAATGCCACCGGCAACATAGAGACTGCCCGGCAAAATGCCCAAGGAGTTGATAAGCCCGCGGCCAAAAAAAATGAACAAGGCAAGTACACCGAATGCCACCACTGGAGCCTTCATAGCTACGAAGCGACGCTCAGCGCGGTCCAGTCCTGCTCCTGCAACCAAACTCAGGTAGACCATGGAAACACCTAAGGGGTCAATGAGAATGAAGAGCGTTAAAAAAACCGGAAATGCGTCTAGTAGCATAGCGACAGCCTAACTGAGGAGTGCCTGCTGCGCAAGCAATTCCACCCGAACGTTGGCCGAACGTTGGCCGAACCTTGCCCTAACGTTGGCCGAACTTCCGGTAGTACTTGACAGATAGCGGGACTCGCACTTATGGGCGGTACTTGACAGCCATGGCCGCAGATTCTACTCTCAAGCATCTATGAGAATTAGCTACAACGCGCCGGTAACTTTGAGCTTTGCTGTTCTCTCAACCGCGATTCTTGTCATAGACATGCTGACCGGCAGGGGGCTCACAGCCGGTCTTTTTTCGGTGGGACCAAGCATGAGCTTCGCCGCGCCACTCGACTACCTTCGGCTTGTAACGCATGTTGCGGGGCATGCCAATTGGAATCACCTCATGGGCAACTTCGCCTTCATTCTTCTCTTGGGCCCTATCCTCGAAGAGAAGTACGGCACTCTCAATATTACGGTGATGATCCTGATCACCGCGCTTGTAACCGGCTTGCTGAACGTACTATTTCTCTCGACCGGTCTCATGGGCGCAAGTGGTATTGTGTTTATGATGATACTGTTGGTGTCTTTTACCAACTTTCGTCGAGGCGAAATACCCTTAACCTTTATTCTCATCGTCCTACTTTTTCTAACACGAGAAATAATCACGGCGGTTGATACCGACGGGATATCGCAGTTTGCCCATATTTTTGGGGGAGTCTGCGGCAGTTTGTTCGGGTTTCTGCGACCCGCTCGCTCCAGTTAGCGGCATCACGAACTCCGCTCAAGAAGAGCCAGCACCTGCATGAGGAAACAGCCCAGAAGTGAGGACACATGTCACTAAACACCAAGCTTGATGCTTACGTTGAGCGCCACGCAGAAGTAGAGCGGCTTATCTCGGACCCCGATGTACACCGTGACCCTGCGCGTTACCGAGACCTCATGCGTGAGCACTCGCAGCTTTCCGAAATAGTAGAGGCTCACAACGAGTACAGCAAACTACAACAAGAGCTGAGCGATGCCGAAGAACTGATTGAAGCCGAAACCGACGCTGAACTCAAAGACATGGCTAAAACCGAGCTTGAAGAGTTAAGCGGGCAGCAAGAACAGCTTGAACAAAAAATTAAACTTTTGCTCATACCGAAAGATCCACTGGACCAAAAGAACATTATCATGGAAATTCGAGCCGGTACCGGAGGTGACGAGGCGTCACTTTTTGCTGCTGACCTGTATCGAATGTACACCCGTTACGCCGAAACAAAAAACTGGAAAGTAGAGATTATGAGCAGCACGCCGACCGAGGTTGGAGGGTTCAAGGAGATTGTGTTCTCCATAGCCGGATCGGCAATTTTCGGTTCGCTCAAGTACGAGAGCGGTGTTCATCGAGTCCAACGCGTTCCAACCACAGAAAGTGGCGGCCGCATTCATACGTCAGCGGTGACCGTCGCGGTCTTGCCCGAGGCGGAGGAAGCAGATGTTCACATTGGGCAGGAAGATCTCAAAGTTGATGTCTTCCGTTCGTCGGGACCAGGAGGACAAAGTGTCAACACCACCGACTCTGCTGTGCGAATTACCCATATTCCGACGGGCCTTGTAGTGATCTGTCAGGATGAAAAGTCACAGCTCAAGAATCGCGCTAAGGCACTGAGAATTCTCACCGCACGGCTCTACGAGCAGGAAGAGCAGAAGTTGCATGCCGAACGTGCCGAAGCTCGAAAAACACAAATAGGCAGTGGAGACCGTTCGGAGCGCATACGAACTTACAATTTCCCCCAGAACAGAATCACCGATCACCGCATAAATCTCACACTCTATAAGCTGGACCAGGTCATGCAAGGTGATATTGAGGAGGTAATTGAAAACCTCAAACTATCGGAACGTGAAGCCCTACTCCACGCCCACCAGTAAGCCCATGAAAGAGACCGATATCCGCACAGCGCTACAGAACGGCAGTGCTTACCTAAGTCGATCCGGCGCCGACACACCCTATTTAGATGCCTGTCTCCTTCTTTCCGAGACGCTCTCTATTGAAAAAGAACAACTATTTGCCCGCCTGAGTGATACGCTTGCCGAAGATTCGCACAACAAATATCAAGGCCTTCTTACTCAACGCGCAGCCGGAGTTCCGGTCTCGTATCTACGTAAACGCAAGGAGTTTTACGGGCTTGAGTTTTACGTCGACAGCCGCGTCTTGGTGCCCAGACCCGACACCGAGCTCATTGTTGAGACCGTGCTTGAGGTCACCGATGAGTCACCACAGTTCGATAGCGTTCATGACTGCTGCACCGGCAGTGGCTGCATAGCTCTTACGCTCGCAAAACTACACCCCGGAATCGAAGTCTCGGCATCCGACATCTCGGAACCGGCTTTAGAAGTCTTTAAGCTCAACAACGAACGACTTCTGTCACGACGGCCTGCAAGCTATGTATCCGACCTGCTAGAGAACGTGCCAGGAAGGTATCACATTATCGTTTCCAACCCGCCATACCTGCTTTCCTCGGAAGTCGACACAATGCAGACAGCCGGTTGGCCCGAACCAAGAATAGCACTTGACGGTGGCGATGATGGACTCGATCTTGTACGTAAACTCGCAGAGCAGGCGAAGACAAAACTGCATCCGCGAGGTTATCTTATCCTCGAGGTCGCCGATCAACAAATGGCGGCGACGGTCGCTATCCTCAATGACTCTGGGTATAGCGATGTAGCGGTGCGCCACGATCTGGCAGGTCGGCGACGTGTGTGTCTAGGCAGGAATAGGGCCAAATCATGATCACAAGCATTGAGCAACTTGAACAAAAAATTGAGTTCTACTCCGAGGAAGGGAAGAATCTTATTCTGAAGGCCGCTGAGAAATCTCGTGAACTCCATGAGGGCCAGTTCAGGGAAAGTGGTGAACCCTACTTTGTGCACCCGCTTCAGGTTGCAGAGATCCTGATCGATATCCGCCTTGATGCAGCCACCATCATTGCTGCGCTTCTCCACGATGTTCTTGAGGACACCGAAATGACACGGGTGGAGTTGCGAGATGAGTTTGGCAAAGAGGTGGAACAACTCGTCAACGGCGTAACAAAAATCGCAAGCGTAAAGGCTAAAAACAGGAGTACTCAACAGTCCGAAACAATCCGAAAAATGTTACTTGCCATGGTAAAAGACCTGCGAGTAATCCTTATAAAGTTGGCAGATAAACTACACAACATGCGAACTTTGGAGCATAAAACGGCGGATCGTCGCAAGGCAATTGCTCAGGAGTGCCTTGATCTTTATGCGCCTCTTGCGGGCCGTCTGGGTATTGCCTGGCTAAAAAGTGAGTTTGAGGATCTTTCGTTCAAGAATCTAAACCGCGATGAATACAATCAGATTAAGACTGCGGTTGCCCAAAAGCGCGGTGAGCGCTCGGACTACTTAGATCGTGTTGCGAAAAAGATTGAGGAAGCCTCAGTTGCCGAAGGCCTTGATGTCGAGGTTGATGCACGGGCCAAGCACTTTTACTCAATTTACGAGAAGATGAAAAAGCGTAACAAATCCATTGAGGAGGTTTACGACCTACTTGGCATGCGTATCCTGTGCAACTCGAGCACTGAGTGTTATACAGTGCTTGGCTTGGTGCATCGTCTGTGGCCGCCAATAGAAGGGCGCTTCAAGGACTACATCGCCATGCCAAAAAGTAACCGCTACCAAAGCTTACACACCACCGTGCTGGCATTTGGCGGTCGGATGCTGGAAATTCAAATTCGGACGCACGACATGCACCGGACCGCTGAGTACGGCATTGCTGCCCACTGGCTCTACAAAAGCGGAATGTCACCGGAGAACATCGGTCGCGAAGAACTGGTG
>JAIVHN010000248.1 GCA_020201015.1 Spirochaeta sp.
GCAGCTTCTTGCCAAAGGTTTTGTGATAGTCGCGGCCGCAGGCATAGCGTGCTATGCGCCCGGATGCTGCGTTTGAACGCGCCGTAGGCTCCGCGCGCAGGGAGGGATTCGCATCGACGGCATCCACCGGGTCATCGCGGTAGTAGTTGAGACCAAACATTATTACCGAGCGGCAACCGGGTAACAGGGTTTCAGCGCGATACTTGAGCGGCGCAAACTTAGCAAGAAAGTTCATGTCACCATGATTGCCTGCTGCAACAAACTCTTGGTACTCAGCCTCTAACCGCGCGAGCTCCTCAGGTGTCTCGGGCTGAGGGCCACACGAACCAAGCAGCGTTAGTCCCAACTCCTCCGCAAGGGCCGTAATTGGTTGCAGTTCCGTAGGCACCGCATTCATGCAGGTGGCTCCAGTTCTCTTTTTGCATAGTCGCAGAGATCCATGAGCACACAGGCGCTGCAACGTGGCGAACGAGCCTGACACACCACCCGGCCATGTTTGTTCACCAACATTGAAAGCGGCGTCTGTAACTCGTCAGGAATTATTGTGAGGAGTTCCCGCTCCAAGGCATCCGCGTTCTTGGCCCTGCCAATGCCCAGACGGCGCATGACTCGGCCAAAATGAGTATCCACGATGATCGCTGGTAGACCAAATACGTGGCTGCGAACAACATTGGCCGACTTCCGCCCCACGCCGGGCAGGCTCGTGAGCTCCGACATCGACTGAGGTACTTCGCTATGATACTTTCTCACAAGAGCCACGGCTGCACCCTGAATATGCGCTGCCTTGCTGCGATAGAAACCGGTACTTTTAATGATCTCCTCAACCTCGCTACGCGGCGCCGCAGCAAGGGCGGCAGCATCCGGAAAGCGGGCAAAGAGCTTGGGCGTCACAGCATTTACCTGAATGTCAGTGGTCTGAGCCGAGAGAATTACGCCAATCAACAACTCAAATGGCGCGCCGTAGTTGAGAAAGGAAATGAGGCTCCCATACTCGGCGGTGAGTCGACGGCGGATCTCCCACAGTTTCTCGGAGACAGGGTCATTCTCAGAGACAGAGTCAGCTTGCGCGGATTCGCTGTACAATCTGCTGAATTCCTTCCTGCAGCAGCTTAACCTTCTCGGTCAAGCCGTCGGCAACTCCATCTATGCGGCGCACAGCCTCGGAGGACTGCTCGGCAGCTTGACGCACCTCACCCACTGCTTCGTTTGCTTCGCGGGCCGACTCGGATGTTGTCTGGCAGTTGCTTGTTATGTCCTGACTTGCGCTTGCCTGTTGCTCAACCGCCCCGGCTACTTCGGAGTTAATCACGTTCAAGTGCTCAATGGTGCTAAGTATCCGGTTAATGGCCTCCACCGCTCCGCTACTCTGCTGCTGCAGTGCCTTAATTTGTGCGGAAATTCGGTCGGTTGCCTCTCCGGTCTGCCGCGCTAAAGACTTAACCTCGTTGGCAACCACCGCAAATCCCTGTCCAGCTTCACCGGCATGCGCTGCCTCTATTGCGGCGTTGAGCGCCAGCAGGTTGGTCTGTTCAGCAATTTCGGTTATCAGCTCGGCAATGCTGCTGATCTCCCGCGATGCCTGCCCAAGTTCGGCCATTTTATCTGATGCTGAACGGGCAGACTCCACCGCATTCTCGGACGTCCCAGCTGCGTCGCGCATCTGTTTACGGATATGCTCTATGCTGGCCGAAAGCTCTTCACTGCCCGAGGCAATAGTCTCTATCCCCGACTCGGCCTGCTGCGTCGAACGAGCTGCAGTTCCGACCCGCTCAAAGGTGAACTTACCGGCTTCTTCCACCTGTTCCACCACGGCCGTAAGCTGAGTACCGGCAACCTGCAGATCTTCCACCAGAGCGGCCACACCTTGCTCCAGCTCAGCCGCATGCTTCGCGGCTACATCACGCTCTTTTTCGCGCATTTCCTCGGCCATGTCGTCTTGTTCACAACGGGCGCGTTCGGCCCGTATCATAGCCACAACATAGAGGCGGGCGAGCTTTGCCAGCGGACGCACCTCTTTAACGGGTCCGGTTACCCCACAGGTGGCAACACGACTGCCGTCAACATCGATACCAACACTGAAGCCTTCCTTCATGAACTTAGAACGCCTTGCCTCACGCGCGGTCACGGCAATTTCATCAAGCTCGCCAGCCATGATCTTGGCCCCACCGGCGTGCGTTGTGCCCACTCTTTCGCGAACTACCGCTGCAACGATCTCGCCGCGCTCGGCACAAAAGATCATTTGGTACCCAAACTCACTGTGAAACTCGTCACAGAGATCCTGCAAAAACTGCACTGATATGCCGCTTTCGGTGCAGCCATTTACCACACCACTCTGCGGGTTTTCTTCGTTTTGTATTTGACTCATTTGCGCTGTTGACATCTACCGACTCTCCCTTCTATGAAAACTCCACCTATGTGCTGCGCTCCAGCGCCGGGCAGAGCATAATACATTCACCCATTGTACCGTGCGTTTACAGTTCGTCAACAGGAACCGTGAAAAAAGTACTCAATTGTATTAGTCCGATCTTGGTTTTGACCTTGGCGCATATGCACGTTCATACTTCCACATGCAGTTGACCCAGATGAGCGTGGTGGTTATACTACCGCTTCAATGAAGATGCGAAGTATCTCGTCACGAGATCTCCATCAGCAGCGGGATGTAGCCTAGGGGCTAAGGCGCCTGCTTTGGGAGCAGGAGATCGGAGGTTCGAATCCTCTCATCCCGATCGAGCATGAACCGGGCTATGGGCCGCGTGTCACACCCGGTGCCGACTCGAGAAGGCGGTTTTCAGGCCGTCGATCCTGCAGCCTCGTCTGCAGGATTCCAGCGCTCATAGCTCAGCCGGATAGAGCAACGGCCTTCTAAGCCGTAGGTCGGAGGTTCGAGTCCTCCTGGGCGCGAATACGAGCCACGCGTCTAGTAAGCAGGATGACTCGATCCGAGGTGGCGGCGCGAATACCTGGAGCGCACACCGGCAGGATGCCGGGGTAGCCACCGAGGCGGCTTTTCGGAGCCACACACGATGTGTGGGGCCGAAAAGCGAGTCCTCCTGGGCGCGAATACCTGGAGCGCGCTTGTCAGGCAGGGATGCCGGGGTAGCCACCAAGGCGGCTTCTACTGCGACGGTTATCACAACCAGCAAGGAGTGCGAGGCAAGATGAACCCACCAAAAATTGTGATCATGACGGTAAGGGGAAGCGAGACGGCTATAACCGAGTACACTGGCGACGACACCCGTGAGGTAGTTTTGGCCTTTGTTGAGCAGGAACGGCAGGCGGGCTTCGCTGCGGCCTACAGGTATACCGGGTCGACCGACAGCACGGGAATGCCCATGTACCGCGAGATGGGCGGACCAGACTCCCGCCCTATTCCAACCGAGGCGGTTACTTTAGCCGACAGCGAGTAACCTGGGGGCGGCAGGCTACCAGCCCAGACGCCTGGCGACAGGTGGCAGGTTACCAGCCCACCGCTAAGTACATACCGGCGCCAAGCCCGCGCATAGTGAAGGCGCCAAGGGGCTCGGGTGCTGCCGAGCGGAACTGCAGGCCCAGCTCAAAGGCACGGAAGGGTGCGCGAATTCCGAGCACGGTCTCGTACAGGAAGTCCCGGTGTCCAATGCCCAGCGACAGAATGTTGAGCGGGAAGAAGTTTCCTTCTACCGCAACCCCGGCATTGAGGCGTGGATAGGCGCCAAAAACCAATTGGCCGCTTGGTACGATATCGACAAAGGGCACTGTGAACCGGTAGAACCCACCCACCGCAATAGGTAGGTAGATGTCGGGGCGGTCTCCACTGTCGAGTGTGCGCGTGTCGATATCGCCGTCTTCCTCGGTAGTCGTGAAAGGATCTTCGTCGTCGATGAGCGGATCCATGATGCCGCTTGTTTCAAAAGTCCCGCTGATCCCTTCGTTCTCTATGGCGTAACCCGGGCGCGCGGGCAGAATAGGGATGCCGGTTATTGAGGCGCCGTAGCGCGGAACGCCGCGTTCATCCGGGCGGATCATGCCAAGATCAATGTGAACCCCAACTCCATCCGGGCCGTCCTCACCAACTGAGGTGTAGATATCGCCCTCTACTGCGTAACTGCCACGGATAGTGCCGTCGGCGTTTGTTTCAAAACTAAAGCTGGTCTTGGTGTTCTCGTCGGTCCAGATAAGAGGCATAAAGGCGCCAACCTTGACCCCAAATATGAACTGCCGCCATTGGTATGAGCCGTAGATGCCGGTCTTGTTGAAGGACCGCTGCACAAGCTCGGCCGAACCGCTATATCGTTTTCCTAGTTCGTTGCCTTGAGAAAACAACTCAACCAGGTCTCTGCCCACCGTGAAGCGAGACAGGTCATCTGTTGTTGAGTACAGGCCAAAGCCCACGCCAAAACGTCGCAGGTGAAGTACCGCATGCCCTTCAGCCCGCGCAGTAAAAGCGGCGCGGCCACCACGGTCGGGTGTGGAGTCGGCTATATCGTCCAGATCAATGACCAGGGTCTCGGAGAGGATGTCGGAAACGCTAAAGTAGCTGTTTCCAAAGGCAAACTCACCACCCCCACCCAGTTCAAAAATCTGCCGGGGGCCAGCGGAAAGCAGGGCTGGATTTGTGTCGTGATTGAAGCTCCGAATGCCGTTGTTCGCGGCGAGTACAGCCGGGCTGAGACCAAAAGCCAGAACAACACCTGCGAAGGAGAGAAAACGTGTTAGGTTTTTCATGGTTACTCGTCCTCCTGGTCAAAGGTGAAGGTGTAGTCCATGCGCGCCTGCGCCCGAATGTATCCACTCTCTATATCCAACCTTCCTTCCTTGTTCAGCTGAAACTCTTCAGGCAAGAGAAACGCAAACTTGGGATAGAAGGGGTTGGAGTCAATCATTTTGTTGAAGTCGGTACCTTTGATCTCCACTTTGAGGTCAAATTCGTCACTTTCGGAAGGATCGTCCGTTTGAAATATGAGAGCACCTTCATTCTGCGAC
This sequence comes from Spirochaeta sp., assembly GCA_020201015.1. Classification (GTDB taxonomy): domain Bacteria; phylum Spirochaetota; class Spirochaetia; order DSM-27196; family SLAA01; genus SLAA01. The sequence goes on from JAIVHN010000248.1 coordinate 4,963, forward strand.
CCTGGAC